>JAIXVY010000051.1 GCA_027482505.1 Opitutaceae bacterium
CCCCTTCATAACCATGCCCCGATTGAATCCCTCCGCGCCCGATTCCAATATCGCCTCCCGCGCACGCGCCAGCGTCCGCCCGGCCCGCTGGCTGACCTCAGCCGCTTGCGTCCTGAGTCTTTTCTCGGCTCTTCAGCTCTCCGCCGCCAATACGTGGGATGGCGGCGGTGGGGATGCGAATTGGAGCACGCCCGATAATTGGGACGATAATCTTGTCCCGACCTTTCCCGTTCCCCTCTCCTTTGGCGGCACGGTCCGCCTTCAGTCGACAAACGACCTTTCGGGTCCCACCACCGTAAACGGCTTCACGTTCCAAACCGGTGCCGGGGCCTTCGTTCTTGGCGGCACGGGCGTAAGCCTCGGCGGCGACATCGACAACGCCTCCGCATCGCAACAAACGGTCAATCTCCCGCTCACGCTTACCGCGGCTCGCACGATCAATACATCCTTCGGCGACATCGCCATCGGAGGCGGAATCTCCGGCGCGTTCGATATAAACAAGCGCGGCGCCAAAACGCTCACACTCTCCGGAGTTCTCACCACCACCAATCGCATTGGCGTGGGCTCTTTCCCCAACGGCGCGGGCATGACGCCCAGCACCCACCAGGGCGGCGGCACCCTTGTGCTCGATTTCTCGGCGGCGGGTTCGCCTGTCTCCAATATTCTCTATGGCGGCGTGACCACGTTCTCCGCGACTCAGGAAGTGCGTCTCGCCGACGGCACCCTCGTGCTCAAAGGCAAAGACGCGACCAACAACTCCCAGCAAATCGGCCAGCTCGGCATCGCCACCGGCTTCAACACCGTCTCCCTCCAGCCGGGCGCGGGCGGAAAAATGCTTTTGAACGCCGGCGCCATAGCCGTCGCCGGCGGCGCCACCAACGACAACAACAAGTCCTCGCTGGTGAACTTCATCCTGCCCCCTGGCACGCAGGATTCCACCAACGGCGTCACCACCACTGCGGTCAACCACGCCAGCGGCATGCTCGCGCCGATCTCCGGCAGCATCGCCAATATCGTCGTCAACGGCTCTTCCTGGGCGACCAACGCGACCAACGCCGCCGGCGGCAACATCATCCCCCTCCCCGACTCGTCCTACTTCGCCAGCACGGCGAACACCACGGGCAACACCACCCAAAACGTCGATATGGTCACGGATACCTCCGTCGCCAATCCGTCACCCTGGACCATCCGCTTCAACAACACCGGCGTCACCGGCCCGCGCATCCTGACCAACACGTCGCCGACCTCCGCCATGACTATAGGCGGCGGCGGCATTCTGGTCACCTCCGGCATGGGTTCGGACAACGTGACCATCACCGGAGGCCCGATTCGCGGCAGCAGCAATCGCGGTCTTTTTATCTCCAACTACAACACCGGCGGCGGTCGTCTCGTCATCGACTCCAACATCGTCAACAACGGCAATACCAACGCGCTCACCGTGGGCGGCGGCGGTTTTGTGCGCCTCAACGCGAGCAACAGCACCTACACCAGCGGCACCTACATCCTGAAAGGCACCACGCTCTCCATCGCCTCTGACAATGCCCTCGGGGCAGGCTTCGGTTCCGTTTCCGTTGCCAGCGCCTCCACCTCCAGCCCCACCGTCACCCTGGCCGCCACCGGCCCGGCCACGGGCGCCTGGGTGGTGGGCACCTCTTTCCTCGGCTCCACCATCGCCACCATCAGCGGCACCACCATCACGCTCGCAGGCAACGCCACGGCGGACATTTCCACCGCCACCTCGGTCGCCTACGCGACGGCGCCCGCCCTCACGATCGACGGCGGCACGCTTCAGGCCGATGGCACCTTCGAACTGCGTCGCACCCAGCCCGCCGACGTATCCGGAGTGGGTGGCTCCGCCACCTCAGACCGACGCATCGGCCTCGGCGGCAACGGCGGCACCATCGAGGTCACTTCCGGCAACACGTTCACCGTCTCCGGCGCGGTTTCCAGCCAGACGCTTCGCGGTTTCGGCGCCCTGCGCAAAACCGGCCCCGGCACCGTTGTCCTCTCCGGCGCCAACACCTATTCCGGCGGCACCACCGTTTCCGCGGGCACCTTGCGGGCCGGTTCGTCATCCGCGCTAGGCTCGTCCGGAGCCACGCTCACCCTTGCGGCCGGCGCCGCGCTCCAAACCAACGGCCAGAGCGTCACCGTCGGCGGCTTGGCGGCCGACGCCTCCGCCGTGATCGAAAACTCCAACGCGACCAACGGCACTCTGGTCGTGAACAGCTCGCAGAACATCACCGTTTCCGCGATCCTGCAAAACGGCACGGCCGGGTTGCTGCAGCTTACCAAACAGGGAGCAGGCTCCCTGACTCTCGCCACAGCCAACACCCACGGAGGCGACACGCTGCTTAGCTCCGGCTCGCTCGTGCTGAGCCACTCGCTGGCCCTGCAAAACAGCTCGCTCAACCAACAGATCGCTTCCGGCTCCGGCCTCGTCTTCGACGCGTCCGTCTCTTCACGCGCCTTCACCCTGGGTGGCATAAAGAACAATCAGACCACCCACTCCATCGTCCTCGAAAACAACGCCGCCACGCCCCAACCGGTGGCGCTCACTGTGGGCGGCAATAACCGCGCCGGCGCCTACTCGGGCACCTTGTCCGGCTCGGGCAGCCTCGCCAAGGCCGGCAACGCCACCCTCACGCTTACCGGAGCGAACACCTACTCGGGCGGCACCACCATCGGCTCCGGCACGCTTGCCCTGACCGGCGTCGGCGCAGTGGGCGCGGGCCCCCTCGTGCTTTCGGCCGGAGCGATCTTCGACGTAAGCGCCCTCGATGCCGCCACGGTCGACCTTCCCTCCAGCCTGTCCGGCGCAGGCCTCGTCAACGCCGGAACCAAGACCGTCAACCTCCCCGGCGCGCTTTCCCTCGCCGGCCAACTCGACATCACCGGAGGCCTTGCGCTCGGCGCCGGCTCCGCCCGCGCCTTCCGCATCACCGGTTCCGCCAGCCGCGACCGCCTGGTGGTCTCGGGCCACCTCGCGCTAGACGGAGATCTCACCCTCTACACCGCCGAGGGCGCCGCGCTCGCCGCCGGCCAGACGCATGATTTCTACGACGCCGCCACGCTCGCCACCGGCTTGGACTCCGTGACGGTCAACGGCTTGGTCCTTGCCGCCGGCTCAGGCGTCTGGACCGGCTCCGCCAACGGCCTAGCCTACACCTTTACCGAAGGCACCGGAGAACTCGTGGTCGCTTCTGCCTCCACTCCGCTCTCCGCGATCGAAACCTGGCGCCAATCCTTCTTCGGGTCTCCCGCCGATTCCGGCTCGGGGGCGGACGCCTTCGACTACGATTCCGACGGTCTCGCCAACCTGCTCGAATACGCCTTGGGGACTTCCCCCGTCGCGCCTTCGGGTCCCGCCTCCTCCGTCTCTCTATCCGGAGGACGCCTGGCCATATCCTTCCAGCGCATCGCCGATCCCGCGCTGACCTATACGGTGCAGGTCGCCAACGACCTTGCCGGCACCTGGACCACCCTTGCCGTAGCCGGCAATCCCAGCTCCGGCGCCGCCAACGTCGCCGGCCTCGTGACCGTCACCGACACCGCCTCGGCCTCCGCCCAGCCTCGCCGCTTCCTGCGCCTCGTCGTCACCCGCTAACCGGAGCGTTCGCTCCGGGCGCATTCACGCCCAACGGAGTTTCCACGGAAACCTCGCGCCTCATCGCCCCGCGTCCGGGGCGCGAGAGACTCAATCCATTCCCCTAGGAAAGCGTTCGCCGACGTTCCTATGCGTCGGCGTGAAGCGCCTCCGCCCCCTTTCCCGCCCTATGAACACCCGCCCTCGCGTTACCCCCGCCACCTCGCGCCGCCTGCTTTCGCTCTTGGCGCTCGCGTCAGTTACCGCCCCCTCTGCCGCCTTAGCCGCAACCTTTACGTGGGATGGAGGCGGTGTGGACGGCAACACAGGCACCGTCGCCAACTGGTCCACGGATGTGGCTCCAGCGGCGACAGGCGACAACCTGATCTTTGCCGGCACCACGAACCTGAACGTCACTAACAACTCCATCACCAGTCTATCCACGGGCACCGCAGGTTCATTCACCTTCGCGAGCGGAGCCGGCTCATTTAACATCGGCGGCAACGCGTTCACAGTAGGCACTGGCGGTGGCGGCGGCCTGGTGATCGTTCAGCAAAACAGCTCCAATAATCAGACCATCAGCGCGAATCTGAATCTCTCGGGTGGAAATGGCGATCGCAGCATCGTATTCGGCACGGGAGCAGGCAGCTTAACGCTGAGCGGCAATATTACCTTCAACGGAGACTGGCTTTTCCCGACCACCGTTTCCAGCTCACCCGCAGGAACTCTGATTTTGTCTGGCACCAACGTAGGTGACGGAAAAACCACCGCAGCGATTACGGCTGGGACCAATACGATGCGGGCGATGTTGCGCAACAACGTCGCAGGCACCAACCTAGTGCTCGGCAGCGACGGTGCCCTCGGCAATTCAGGCACCGGCGATGCTGCCGCCGGCACGGCCTCACTGCGTGGCATAATCGCCAATCAGAACCTAAACCTCTCCACAACCAACGGAGACCGCAATCTGTCTGGCAGCACACTCGCGATTAACGCCGCCAACATCACCTTTAACAGCACCGGCAACCTGATCATCGGTGGCATTGTCAACCAAGCCGGCAACCGTGATTTCGTGGTGTCCAACACCGGAGGCGTTACGGTGTCCACCGGCATCTACCTCTCGGGCGACCAGACCGGGCGTCGCTTGTTCAACAACCTTTCGGGAGCCGGCGGCATGGTTGTGAATGGTCGCATTTTCGACACCCTGCATTCCGGGGGGATCACGGCAAACGTCACCACCACAGACTCCGGTGCGGTTTCGACAAAGTCTCTTCTTCGCAAAGCCGGCGCGGGCACCCTTACCCTAAACGGCGACAGCAGCTCCACATTCACAGGCGTCGTCCAAGTCGAAGCCGGAACATTGAAAATTGGCCACTCCGGCGCATTGGGATCATCCACCGGCGCGAACGACTCAGCCACCCAGTTGATGGGAGGCACGCTCGATCTGAATGGCCAAAACACGGCCGAATTTATTCGCGTTCTGAGCAATTCGACCCTGGCCAATTCAAGCGGCACCGCCGCCAACCTCACTTCGGACGCCACGCTCACCGCAGATCTGGCGATCAACTCCGCCGGCGACATCACCGTCACGCGCCTAATCGGCGCGGCAGCCAGCCGCACCATCACCAAAACAGGATCGGGCACGCTCACCACCAACGGCACGAGCCACAACAATCTCACGGCTTGGAATATTCAGGCCGGAGCCGTCGTGTTAGCAAACACCTCGGGCTTCGGCGCCGATCGCGGCGTCACCCTTTCTGGTGGCACGCTCCGTCTCTCCGGCGCCAACAGCAACTTGGTCAACGACGACCAGTCGTTCACCATCAACTCCGGCGTCTTTGACCTCAACGGCAAGGCCGAGGCCGTGGCCTCGGTGGCCGGCTCCGGCGGCACGATCCGCAACGGCGCGGCCGGAGCGGCCACGCTCTTCGTCGGCGGCGGCGTCGGCGGAAACTCCACCGCCACCTTCGCCGGCTCCATTCAGGACGGCACCGGCAGGCTCAACGTCACCAAGGAGGGCACCGGCGCGCAAACCTTCGCCGGCTCGCTCACCCACTCGGGCAACACCACGATCAGCAACGGCGAGATCGTCTTCGCTTCCGGCAGCTCCCTGCGTCTCACCCTCGCGAACGGCGGCGTCTCCAACCGCGTCACGGGCACGTCCTCCGGCATCGGAACCTTCAACGGCACCCTCAGGGTCGACTTCAGCACGGTCACCGACACCGCCGGCACCTGGAGTCTGATCGACCTCGCCAGCCTGTCGTCCTCCAGCAGCTTCGGCGGCAGCTTCGCCATTCAAGACAACGCCGGTGCCCTCACCTTCAGCAAGGCTGGCAGCGTCTGGACCAGCTCCGACAACTTCTGGGCCTTCAGCGAAACCACCGGCGCCCTCACCCTGTCCGCCATACCCGAGCCTTCCAGCTTCGCCGGCTTCGCGGGCGTCGCCATTCTCGGATTTGCCGCCTCCCGCCGCAAGCGTCGCAAGGCCTGAGAACGCCTCCCTCCCCTTTGCCTCGACGGCGGCGTCTCCATCGCGACGCCGCCGTTTTTTGTGCCCCAAATCATCCCCCGCCTTATTCGCCAATCTTCGTCGATGCATTCCCCGCTGCGCTTTTTGCTATCGCTCCTGCTTCCGCTCCCGGCAATCGCCCAGAGCGGCACGTGGAGCAACGCCATCCTCGGCGGCAACGCCACTTGGAACGACACCGCCAACTGGTCGGGCGGCGTGGTCGCAAACGGAGTCGACGCGGTCGCCACTTTCAACGGCGACTTTTCCGCCAATCTTCAGCTTTCCTTCTCCTCGCCCGTGACCGTCGGCGAGATCCGAGCCACCGACACCAGCACCACCAATCCCGACCGGGGTCTCTGGCTCAACTCCGGCACCATCACCTTCGCAAAGTCCTCCGGCACGCCATCCATCACCATAACCGCCGACACGTCTGGCGGCAACCACGACATCCCTCTCCGCTTCTTCGGCGCAACTGTCCAAGGCTCGCAAGGTCTGGTCATCAATCTAGAAGGGGCCAATTACAACGGCCTGAGCGCGGGCGCTCGCTTCAGCGCCGGCTCCAACTGGTCCGGCTTCTCGGGGCCTGTCACTCTCCAGACCGGACGCTTCCGCGTGGAGGCGACCAACAACACGCTCCCGCCCAACAGCGAATTCATCCTCGGCGCCGGCGTGTGGTTCCAAATCGTTCGAGGCTACACCGGCGGCCTCGGCAGCCAATCGATACGCGGCCTCTCCGGCGGCGACGCCACCACCCTGGCCGGCGCCGAAAATAGCGCCAACGACCCCGCCGCCGCAGGCACGCTCACCCTGGGCGCCTCCGCGCTCGCCGGCGATGCCTACACCTTTTCCGGCACGCTGGGCGGCGACATGTTTGGCACCGGCACGCCCAACACCAATTTCAGCCTCACCAAGGCCGGCCCCGGACTTCAGCGGCTCAACGGCAACAGCCTCTACATCGGCGCCACCACTGTTTCCGGCGGCACGCTGCTCGTGAACGGAACCCACACCCAAGGCACCGGCGCCGCCAACGCCGGACGTTACCTGGTGTCCGCGGTCGGCACCCTCGGCGGCAACGGCACCCTCGTGCTTTCCGACGTCAACGGCGGCGCCACCGGGCTCTCCATCTCCGGCGTTCTTTCTCCCGGCGATCCAGCACTCAACAGCGGCCTCGGCGCGCTCACGATCAATGCCTCCGCTTCGGCCCGCTCCGCCCTCGCCTTTGAGACCGGCGGCGCGCTCGCCATTCGCCTCGGGGCCGCCAATTCCGCCTCCCGGCTGAGTATAGTCGGCGCCTCCTCCAACGAGATCTTTTTCAATAACAACACTGTCCGCTTCACCGATCTGCTTTCCGGCTCTCTTTCCGCCGGTCAATACGTGCTCGTCAGCGCCGACTCCGCCGGCGCCTTCTCCGGCCTCACGCTGGATGGCTCGGGCGCGATCACCGCCGGGCTTTCCATAGGAACGGGGCTGGGCAGCTACCCGGGCTCCTCTCTCCGCGTGGTGGGCAACAACATCGTCCTTGAGCTCGTCGTCCCCGCCGGCCCTCCGCCCGGCGCCCCCGCCTCGCTCGACGTTGTGAGCGGGTTTGACCAAATATCGCTGTCCTGGGCCGCGGTTCCTGGGGCGGGCTCCTACACCATCAAGCGCTCCACCGTGGCGGGTTCCGGCTATGTCGATATCGCGACCGGCCTAACCTCCACCGCCTACATCGACACCACCGCCATGCCCGGAGTCACCTATCACTACGTGATTGTCGCGGTGAACGGAAACGGAGAGAGCGCCATGAGTCCGTCCGGCTCCGGCGTGGCGACCATAAGGGCCGCGATCGGCCTGAACATCCGCGCCTTCAACACCTATGGCATGCCCGTCTCCGACCAGGCCGGCGTAGTGCGCAAGGGCTGGTGGAACAATCTCGTCGGGCCCTCCCTAGCCGGCCAGTCCGTCACGCTCGCCGATTTCCGCGATCATCTCGGCAACCCCGTCGCCGGTCTCTCCGCGACGCTCGCCCTCGGATCAGGCTCCACCCTGAAACTGGGCTCCGACGCCGTCACCGTCTCCCCCGCCGCCAACGACCTAAATCTCTACTCCTCCGTCCTCGACCAATACGACGGCGCCGCCTCCACCCTGGCCGTATCCGGAATCCCCTACGCTTCATATGACTTTGTCGTTTACGTGCAGGACGGCGGCGCGGCCCGCGGCGGCTTGATCACGGTCAACGGCTCCACCCTTTCCGTCCGCGGCGGCGTGGGCAACCCGACCGCCGAGGGCTCCGGCTACGTCCGTTCGACCGATGCGACCAACATCCCCGGCGCCTCCGTCCAGCAAGGCAACTATGTGCGTTTCTCCGGCCTGTCCGGACCGCTTTCCGCCGCCTTCGTCGCCGCCAATCTCGGCGATTCCACCCAGCGCCTGAAAATCGCCGGCTTCCAAATTTTGAGCAACGACCCCAACCCGGCGCCATCTTCCGTCCCTGCGGCGCCCGCCGGCCTGACCGCCTCCGCAGGCAATCGCCAAGTCGCGCTCAACTGGTCCCACGCCGCCGGCGCCTCGAGCTACAGAATCTATCGCGGCTCCACGCTGCTCGCGACCGTAGCCGCTCCGCTCACCGCCTACGCCGACACCTCCGCGGTCAACGGCACGGCCTACGCCTACACCGTGGCCGCCGTGAACGCCGTAGGCGAAAGCGCCCCGTCCGCCGTCGCCTCGGCCACCCCGGCCGCCCCGGCGTTCACGCCCGAAGCCCAGGCGATTTATCAATATTCTGTGCCCGTCGGCGCCATTTTTTCCACCCGCGCCGCCGATCCCATGCGCCGCGCCTACCTCTGGGTGCCACCCGCCGCCACCCGCCTGCGCGGCGTCGTCTTCGGCCTGCACAACATGCTCGAAAAACCCCTCTTCGAGGACACCGCCTTCCGCCAGGCCTGCGCCGAGTCCGGCCTAGGCATCGTCTTGATCACCCCGGGGGACGCCCGCCTCTGGACGCCCAACGGCGTGGGCAACTACACGGCCGGGGCCAAGACCACCGCGCTCGACCTGGACCCCGAGAGCTACGACACGATCGACATCAATCCCGCCACCGGCGTCGCTTTCGCAAGCAAGTCGGAGCAGGCCGCCGCCGAGATCGCCGAGATCCTGCGCCGCCTCGGAGCCGAGTCGGGGTATTCGGAGCTCCAATACGCTCCGCTCGTCATGGTGGGCCACTCCGCCGCCAGCCCGCTCATCTGGACCCGCTCCGTTCACACCTCCTCCATTCTCGCGCCGCGCGTCGTCGCTTTGCTGCCTTACAAGGGCTATTTCCCGGGCTCCGTTCCGAACGGCTTGCCCATCCTGCACGTCGCCTCCGAGTGGCAGGAGATCAGCAGCTACGGCAACACTTGGGAATTGGGCGACGCCAGCGCCCTTCGGCCCCTGCGCGCCGGCGGCGCAGAGCGCCTGCTCGGCGAATTCGTGCAACCCGGCACAGGCCACTACCAGCATTCGGAAACCCAGGTCGGCCCCATCGCCGCCTTCGTAAAGGCCGTCGCCACCACCCGCATCCCGGCCGATTGGGCCCCGAGCGCCATCCCCGCCCTCGCGCCGGTCGCCGCCTCGGCCGGCTGGTTGGTCGACGTCGCCTCCTTCGGCACCGGCGCGTCGGCGCCCGTGGCCTACGCCGACTGGATCGCCTCCGGCAAGGACCCGCTCCGCGCCTACTGGTATCCAAACCAGGCCACCGCCCAGGCCGTGTGCGATGTCATGAACACGGGCTTCGCCAAAAAGCCCCAGCTCATTTCCGCTTTCTCGAACGCCACCAGCCTGCCGGACCTCGCCACCCAGTCCAACGGCGAGGGCATGATCCGCCACACCGCGACCTTCGAGTCCGATGGCGTCACCTTCCGCCTGCGCGCCGCCTCGCTCAACCAGTCTCCGGTCTCGCGTCTTTTCCACGCCGGCCCCTTGGGCATCGCCTCCGGCTCCATTCGCTTCAAAGCCAACCGCAGCGGCGCGCTCCGTCAGACGGGGCCCGACACTTTCCGCGTCTGGCTGGATCGCGGCAGCGTCCTTAAGACCGGCCAGCCGTGGGAACCCTTTGCCATAGCCTGGCATCCCGGAGACGCCAACTACCGCGAAGCCGACCGCCCCGTCTACATCACCACATCCGCCACGGTGAACCTCACCTCAGCCAGCGGCGGCGCCACCCAGACGATCACTTTCCCCGCGATCGCCAACCAAAGCGCGGACGCGCTGGCCTCCGTATCCCTCGCCGCCACCTCCAGCGCCGGCGCGGCCTACCCACCCCAGTATTGGGTCGTCTCCGGCCCCTTCCGGCCCGATGCGGCAAACAACGCCCAGCTCGTGCCTGACACCGTGCCCGCCGGCGCGAAGTTCCCCCTGCGCGTAGTGGTCGGCGCCTGGCAGTGGGGCCGGCCCGCGGTGTTTCAATCCGCCGCACCGGTTTACCGCACCTTCTGGATTTTCCGCGAC
>JAIXVY010000100.1 GCA_027482505.1 Opitutaceae bacterium
CGCCCCTGGTCCGTCCAGGCCGGCTACAACAACCACGCCACCAAGGCCTCCGGCACCGACCGCTACTCCCTCGGCGGCGCCTTCGGCAATCTCCCGCTCGAGGACCACCAGCTCTCCTGGAACGCCACCGTCGGCAACCGCATCAACGAGTTCGAGAACTACTCGCTCATCTACACCGTTCCCCTCGCGTGGGGGCACAAGCTCACCGCCAACGCCAACTACTCCGACACCGCCTCAAGCACCATCCCCGGCATCGACGCGGGCAGCACCACGCTCCAGCTCTCCGCCGGCTACGAGCTGCCCCTTGTCGCGCGCGACGCCTTCACCTGGGACCTCGGCCTCACCTCCTTCCTCAAGAAATTCGAGCGCGAGAGCCTCTTCGGCGGCGTGGTCGTGGGCTCGGCCGACTTCGACTCCGTGCAGCTCGTGGTCGACAACCGCTTCGGCTGGAAGGAGGCCTCCGCCACCAACCAGTTCACCGTCGCCACCACCTTCAGCTTCGATGGCGTGACCTCGCGCAACACCGACGCGGATTTTCAGACCTTCTACAACTCCGCCACCGGCGACGCCGCCACCACCCACCTCGTGCTCAACTACGCCCGCGTGCAGCAGCTCGCCGCCCTGCTCGGCTCGTCGCTCGAGGGCTGGAGCGCCGAGACCCAGCTCTCCTGGCAGCTCACCGGCGACGAACTCGCCGGCAGCGACAACTTCGCCATCGGCGGCCCCCAGGCCATGCGCGCCTATCAGGCCAGCGAGGTCGCCGGCGACGAGGGTTTCTACGCCATCCAGTTCCTGCACCTGCCGCCTCTCCCCGCCTCCCGTCTCGGCCTCGCCGGGAAATGGGTCGAGCAGCTCGCCTTCTCCCTCTTCGTCGAAGGCGGCGAGGGCCAATTCCGCTCCGGCGCGAGCGACAGCCTCTGGGACTACGGCGTCCAGCTTGGCGCCTCCGCCCGCCCGGGCCTGAGCCTCACCACCTCGCTCGCTTTCGCCGGTCGCGACGGATCGCTCACCCGCCGCGGCGACGCGCGCGCCTACCTCGGCGCCCAGTTCAGGTATTAACCCGCCCGAGCGCCCTCCGGGCCGGGGGCGCGTTTGATGTGGGGGAATTTTGACGCGATCACGCGGGGAATCGCGTTTATTCCTTTTGTCGGCTCCCGGGCGTGTTCAGCGCCTTGGCGCCGACCCGGCGTGTCCGCATCGGCATGCCCGCCTCCGTCCTTTTCTTTCCCCCCTCATGTTTACTCGTTTCGTCCCCCTCGCCTTATCCGCCTTCGCCCTGCTGCTCTCCGCCTGTTCCAGCCCGGCCTCCTCGTCGTCGCCGGCGTCCGCGCCCGCCGCGCGCAAAACCGTTTCGGAAAAGGACCTCAGCGCCTACTTCTTCGTCTACTTCAAGGACGAGCACCACAGTCCTTGCTTCGCGCTCAGCCGCGACGGCTACACCTTCACCGCGCTCAACGACGGCAAGCCCGTGATGGATGGCGCCAAGCTCGCCGAGCAGAAGGGCATCCGCGATCCGCACATCGCCCGCGGCGGCGACGGCGCGTTCTACCTCACGATGACCGACCTGCACATCTTCGGCCAGCGCGAGGGTTATCGCGCCACCCAGTGGGAGCGTCCCGCCGAGCAATACGACTGGGGCAACAACCGCGGCATCGTCATGATGCGCTCCACCGATCTGATCAACTGGTCCTACGCCCACTTCCGCATGGACCAGGCCTTCGAGGAGACCCGCGACGTCGGCTGCTTCTGGGCCCCGCAAAGCATCTATGATCCGGAGCGCGACCGCATGATGGTCTACTTCACCATGCGCCTCGGCCGCGGCAAAACGAAGCTCTACTACTCCTACGCCGACCAGGCCTTCACCAAGCTCGAGACCGTGCCGGTCGAGTATTTCCAGTATCCTCCCGGCCACCAGATCCTCGATGGCGACATCACCCGCGTGGGCGACAAATACCACCTCTTCTACTGCGCCCAGGGCCCGGGCGGCGGCATCAAGCAGGCCGTCTCCGACCACCTCACCCACGGCTACGCCTACGATCCCGCCACCTATGATCCCGAGCGCGTGGGCCGCGAGGCGCCCTCCGTCTGGCGCCGCCTCGGCACCGACCGCTACGTGCTCATGTATGACGTCTTTGGCGTGAACCCGCACAATTACGGCTTCGCCGAGACCACCGACTTCAAACGCTTCGAGAACCTCGGCCGCCTCAACGAGGGCGTGATGCGCGCGACCAATTTCTCCAGTCCCAAGCACGGCGCCATCGTCCACCTCACCGACGCCGAGGCCCGCGCCCTCTCCGCCCACTGGGGCTTCGACTACGACAGCCTGCCCGCGCCCAAGAAGTGAGGCCACGCCGGGCGCGCGCTCAGCCCTGCGGCCCGGCCGCGGGGCGGCGCGTCATGACGATCACCATGAGGGTGAAAAAGCACAGCACCACGTTTTGCAGCGGCAGCTGGAGCGCGGTGGGCAGCAGGTAGATCACCGCCACCGCCGGCACCCAGACCACCCAGGTGGTGACGAGCAGCGGCAGCACGCAGCGGACATACCAGCCCGGGCGGCGCCACTCGGCGGCGAGCGGCGCGAGGGAAAAACGGTTTTCCACCCAGGTGTAGACCACCCAAGTCACGGGCGCGGCGAAGAGCGGACAGTAGATGAACTGGTCGTTGAAGGTCTTGAGCGCCACCGTGCCGACGTCCCGTCCCTCGCCGAACCAGCGCGCCTGCCAGGCGTAAAACACCGAGACCTCGAGACCCTTGTAGGCCCAATAGACGACCAGCGCGGCGAGTTGCCGGGCGTCGTGGCGGACGCGGCCGGGCTGCATGAGCCGGAGCACGGCGGCGGGAATGAGCGCGCCGAAGACCGCGGTCGAGACCAGCGCGAAGGGCAGGCCCACCTCGGCGCGAAACGCGGCCAGCCGCTCCAGCGCGGCGCGCGACGGGTCGTGCAGAAAATAGGCGGCGACCAGCGCGGCGGCGAAGGCCTGGAGAACTAGGCCGGGGCCGAGATTGGCGCGGGCGGCGCGGAGGGACTGGCGAAGCGGTGAGTCGGACACGGGAAAACCGCCGACCTTCTCCGGCCGCCGCCGCGCGCACAATGTTTTCCAAAATACGCGCGCAAGGCGGCGTTGCGGCGCGGGCTTTTCGCGGCGAACTTGCGCGCATGGAAATCGATCTCGCCGCCCTGTCCGCCCGGGAAGCCTACGCGTGGATGACCGATCTGATCACGCCGCGTCCCATCGCGTGGGTCTCCACCGTCGACGCGCAGGGGAGGAGCAACCTCGCGCCGTTTTCGTTTTTCAACGGCGTGACCTCCTCGCCGCCCACGCTGCTCTTCGTGCCGGTCAACCTGCGCGACGGCGCGAAAAAGGACACCGTGCTCAATCTCGAGGCCGTGCCCGAGTGCGTGGTGCACATCGTGCCGCGCGCCCTGACAGAAAAGATGAACGCCTGCGCCGCGCGCCTGCCGCACGGCGAAAGCGAGTTCTCCGCCTTCGGCATAGAGGCGGCGCCGAGCTCCAGAGTGCGCCCGCCCCGCGTGGCCGCCGCCCCGGCGGCCTTCGAGTGCCGCGTTCGCCAGATCGTGCCGGTGGGCGAGGGCGCCATGGCGGCCCACGTGGTCATTTGCGACATCCTGCATCTGCATGTGCGCGACGACATCCTGGGTGAGAAAGGCGCGGTGGACGCGGCCCTCCTTGACTCGGTCGGCCGGCTGGGGGGCGAAGACTACGCCACCACGCGCGAGCGCTTCCAGCTTGAGCGCCCCGACCGGCGGCGGTGAGCTGGGCGCACCGACCAGCCCCCATGGGAAATTCCATCCGCCGCGGCGCCGCCCCCACGTTTGCCGAAATCCGCCCCGAAACCATCCGGGGCTCGGCCGGATATTTCCGGCTGGGACGTTCGACCGACGGCATCTGGTGGCTGCTCACGCCCGAGGACGAGCCCGTGCTGCTGCGCGCGGTGGCGGGGGTGAATCGCCACGGCCGGGCCGGACCGCCGCCCGCCCTGCGCGGCGCCTATGCGCGCACGGTCGAGCAGCTCTACGGGCCGGCCTCCGGCACGGGTCAGGATTGGGCGCGCACCACGGCGGCGCGGCTCCATGCGTGGGCGGTCGACACGGTGGGCCCTTGGGCCGACGCCGGCCTGGCGGACCGGGGTTTTTATTTCACCGCGCTGGCCGACTTTGTTCGCGCCGAAATCCCCGTTTTGCACGGGCCCGGGCTGCGTTTACCCGACGTCTTCGATCCGCGCTGGCCCGAGGCGGCGGCGGCTCACGCCCTGGCGACGGCCGCGCCCCTGGCGGGGCGCCGCGAGCTGGTCGGCTGGTTCACGGACGACGCGCTCGCGTGGGGTGTTTCCGAGTCCGGCCGCCCGGGGCTTTTTCAGGCCTGCCTCAGCCTCGAACCCTCGTTCGCGGCGCACCACGCGGCCTGGGAATTCGCCCTCGCGGCCAACGGCGGCACGCTCGAGGCCGCGGGGCGGCGCTGGGGCGTGGAGCTGGCGCACCGCGAGCACATCCGCCAGCTGACCCGCGCGGAGCGCGCCGTGGCGGGCGAGGCCTTCGCGGCGGACGCGGCGCGTTTCGAGCGCGAGCTCGCGCGGCGATATTTCTCGGTCTCGGCCCGCGCGCTGGCCGCGGCGGCCCCGGGCCATCTCGTTCTCGGCTGCCGTTTCTCCACGCCGCCTTCCCCGGCGGTGCGCGCGGCCTGCGTGTGGCCCGACGTGGCGGCGGCGTCCTGGCGCCTGCGCGCGGGGTCGCCTTTCGCCGCGCAGGCCGCGGCGGCCGCCGGCGAGGAGCCCCAGTGGGTGACCGGCGGCGGACTCAGCCACGGGGATTTTCGCCGCCTGCCGGTGCGCGACGGCACCGGGCCCACCCGTCTGGAGCGCCTGCTGCGCGCCGGACGCGAAGGCCTGGTGGCGGCCTGCCGCGATCCTCGCACCGTGGGCATCGAGTGGGCGCACTGGGCGGACGGCGGCGACGAGGCCCCGCCCTTTGGCGCCGGGCTGGTGCACGCCGACGACCACGAGGCGGTCGAGCACACCGAGTTGCTCTCGCATATCCACCTTCGCGCGCGTCGCTTGCATGCGGCTGGATAGGGCGCGGCCGGTTTGCCGGCGGCGCTTGCGATGGCGGGGAAGGTCTGCGTTATAGGCCGACCGTTTTCCCGTGAGCCCGCTTTCCGCCAACATCGCCCGCCATCTCGCCGCGCACGCGTCGGCGCATCCCGCGCAGGCCGCGCTCAAGGTGCCGCGCGGACGCAAGGGCGGGCGCATCGACTATCTGGAGCTTTCCTACGCGGAGTTGTCGGCCGAGGTGGCGGCGTGGCGCGAGCGTTTGACCGCGCAGGGCGTGCGTCCGGGTGATCGTGCGCTTGTTATGGTGCGCCAGGGCCTGCCTCTGATCGCGGTGGTGTTCGCCTTGTTCGAGCTCGGGGCCTGCCCGGTGGTCATCGATCCGGGCATGGGACGTGAGGCTTTTTTGCGGTGCGTGGCGCACAGCCGTCCGCGCGTGCTGGTCGGCATTCCTCTGGCGCGCGCGCTGGCGTGGGTGTTTCGCCGGGCCTTCCGCAGCGTGGAGGTGAAGGTGGCGGTCTCGGGCGCGAACACCGCGCGGCTGACCAGACCGGGCGCGGCCCGGCAGGCGGGCGACGCGGGCGCGCGGGCCTGCGTCGCGCACGAGACGGCGGCGATTTTGTTCACCAGCGGCTCGACCGGCGCGCCCAAGGGCGTGGTCTACACGCACGGCCAGTTCGACGCCCAGGTGCGCATGATCCGCGCGACCTACGGCATCGAGCCTGGCGAGGTTGATTTGCCGCTGCTGCCCTTGTTCGCGCTCTTCGCGCCCGCTCTTGGCATGACGGTGGTTGTGCCGGAGATCGACCCCTCGCGGCCCGCGCAGGCGGATCCGGCGAAACTCGTCCAGGCGATCGTGCAGGAAGGCGTCACGACCTCGTTCGGCTCGCCCACGCTGTGGGGCAATCTTTCGTGGCATTGCCACAAGCACGGCGTGACCCTGCCCGGGCTGCGGCGCGTGTTGTGCGCAGGCGCGCCGGTGCCGCCCTGGCTGTGGGACGCCTCGCGCCGCTTCATGCCCAACGGCCGCATGCACAGTCCCTACGGCGCGACCGAGGTGCTGCCGGTGAGCACGATCGCGGCGGACGAAGTCCTCGACGTCACGGTGCGCCTCACCCTGGCCGGCGCGGGTGCGTGCGTGGGCCGGGTGCTGCCGGAAAACGAGGTGCGCATCATCGCGCCGGCCGAGGGCGCGATTGCCGATCTTGCCACCACCGTCGCGCTGTCGGTCGGCGAGATCGGCGAGATCATCGTGCGCGGGCCGACGGTTACGCTCGACTACGACGGGCTGCCCGAGGCCACCGCCGGCGCCAAGATCCCCGATGCCGCCACAGGCGCGACATGGCATCGCATGGGCGACCTCGGCTACCTCGACGAGGAGGGCAGGCTGTGGTTTTGCGGACGCAAGGTGGAGGCGGTGCGCACCGAGCGCGGTCCGCTTTACCCGGCGCAGGTGGAGCCCATCTTCGAGACACATGACGAGGTGAGGCGCTGCGCGCTGGTGGCTTTCAACGTCGGCGGTCGCGTGCGTCCGGCCATCGTGGTCGAGCCCATGCGCCCCGAGCAGGCGGAGTCGGGTGATTGCCGGCGGCTCGCGCGCGAGTTGCGGGAACTGGCCACGCGTCACGCGGCGACGTCGGCGATCAAGGTGTTTTTCTTCAAGGCGCGCCTTCCGGTCGACGTGCGGCACAACGCCAAGATCCACCGGCTCACGCTGACGCGCTGGGTGAACGAAGAGGGCGCGGTCGGCTTCGAGTCCGACCCGAAGCGCTGAGGCTTGCGCCGAAAAACGAGAAACCGATACGCGCCACCCCGGTTAATCCCCGATGACCACCCCAGCCCAGCCCCTCTCGCCAAACGGCAACCAAAACGCGGCGTCCTCCCAAGCCCATTGTCAATCGATGATTGATAATGGGCTTGGGGGCGAAAGCGCCCGCGGGGCGGTCTTGGTGACGGGGGGCACGGGGTTCCTCGGATCTCACTTGCTGCGTCGTCTGTTGGCGGAGGGACGCAAGGTCACGGTGGTGTCGCGCAGCGCGCGGCCCGAGCTGGAGGCGCGGGGCGTGCGCGTGGTGACGGGCGCGCTGCACGATCCGGCGGTGTGCGCGGAGGCGGTGCGCGGAGCGGTCACGGTTTTTCACGTGGCGGCGCGCGTCGGCGTGTGGGGGCGGCACGGGGATTTTTATCGCGACAACGTGCTCGCCACGCGCGAGCTGGTGCGCGCGGCGCGGGCCGCGGGCGTGGCGCGGTTTGTCCACACCAGCACGCCGAGCGTGGTTTACAACGGGCTCGATCTCGCGGGCGCGGACGAGCGCCTGCCGCTGACGACCGACTGCCCGAGCCCGTATCCGACGACCAAGGCGCTCGCCGAGCGCGAGACGTTGGGCGCCAATGGACCGGGTTTTCGGGTGTGCGCGCTGCGGCCTCACCTGATCTGGGGCGTGGGCGATCCGCATCTGGTGCCGCGCATTCTGGCGCGGGCCCGTTCCGGCCGCTTGCGCGTGGTGGGCTCGGGGAAAAACCTCGTCGACATGGTCCACGTGGAAAACGCGGCCGACGCGCATCTGCTGGCCGAGCGCGCGCTCGGCGCGCCGGGCGCCTCGCCTGGGCCGGCGGCGGGCAAGGCCTACTTCATCACCAACGGCGAGCCGGTGAACCTTTGGGATTGGGTGAACGATCTTCTTCGCGCGCTGGGCGAGCCGCCGGTGACGAAGTGCGTGTCGCTCGGCGCGGCGCTCAAGGTCGGTGCGGTGTGCGAGGCGTTCTGGCGGCTGCTGCCGCTCAAGGGCGAGCCACCCATGACGCGCTTCGTGGCGGCGGAGCTGGCGAAAGATCACTGGTTTTCGATCGACGCCGCGCGGCGGGACCTGGGCTACGCGCCGCGGGTGAGCATGAAGGACGGCACGGCGGAACTCGTCGCGGCGATGCGCGCCGGGCGAGGCTGAACGCGCCTTTGGGTTAACTCTGGAAAAAACGCCGCGCGCGCTCGGTGAGCGGGGCGTCGATGACCTGGGCGGGCGGGCCTTGCTCGACGATTTTTCCCGCGTCCATGAACACGATCTCATGGGCTACGGCGCGGGCGAAGGCGACGTCGTGCGTGACCACGACCATGGTGGCGCGATCGGCGGCGAGCTGGCGCATGACGGCGAGCACTTCGCCGGTGAGCTCGGGGTCGAGCGCGCTGGTGGGTTCGTCGAAGAGCAGCACGGCGGGCTCCATGGCGAGGGCGCGGGCGATGGCGGCGCGCTGCTGTTGCCCCCCGGAGAGTTCGCCGGGATGGGCGTCGATTTTCTCGGCGAGGCCGACCCGCGAGAGGTGCCGCCGGGCGAGGGCGCGGGCGGCGGCGGGGTCGAGGCGGCGGACGACGCGCGGGGCGAGGGCGACGTTTTCCCAGACGCGCAGATGGGGGAAGAGGTTGAAC
>JAIXVY010000024.1 GCA_027482505.1 Opitutaceae bacterium
GTGGTCCATCGCGTCGGCTTCGAGGAGATGCAGACGGCCGGGGTGGAGCGGGGCGACCTCCTCGCGCAGGTAGCGGGCGAGCATGGCGTCGCGCTCGACCGCCCAGACCTCGGCGCCGGCGTCGAGCAGGGTGCGGGTGAGGGTGCCGAGGCCGGGGCCGACCTCGACCACGCGGTCGCCGGCGCGGACTTGGGCGAGCTCTAGCGACTTGCGGACGATGTTGCCCTCGATGAGGAAGTTTTGCCCCAGGGCGTGCTTGGGGTGGACGCCTAGCTTGGCGAGAATCTCGCGGGTTTCGGAAAAGGTGAGAGGCATAGGATGTTAACCACTTAGGGCACTGATAGGCACTGAGGTTTGGGAGGCTAAGTGTGGATCAGTGTTCTCAGTGGTTATCCCAAGAATTGGTTCAGTGGACGCGGTCGAAGGCGTCGCCGCCGGTGGCGAATTCCCCGCAATACATGCAGCGACCCAGACCGCGGGTGACGACGCGGCCGCACTTGTGGCAGTTGGGCGGGGGAGTGGTCTGGCGCACGCGACCGTCGAGGCGGCCGTCCTTCAGGTCGGTGAGATTCACCCAGTCGCGCAGCTCCTCCTCGGTGTAGCCGTGGCGATCCTTCAGCAGTTCCCAGAGCGAGTGGGTGACGAGGGCGAGACGGTTCATGCGCATCTCCAGTTCCGTGATGCGCTGGGCCACGTTGTCGACCTTGTCGCCCGCCCGGTCGGCGGCTACGCGCGCCTGGTGGATGTTGGCGGACTGGACGGCGTCGAAGATATCCATGGTTCAGGCGCGGTGAAAGTCGGCGAGCAGGGCGGCGGTGTCGGGCGCCTTCATGAGGGCCTCGCCGCAGAGGATGGCGTGGGCGCCGCAGGCGCGGACGCGGGCGGCGTCGGCGGCGGTGAAGATGCCGCTCTCGCTGATCGCGGTGACGTGCGCGGGGAACTTGGGGATGAGGCGCTCGCTCAGGCCTAGGTCGCACTTGAAGATGGCGAGGTCGCGGTTGTTGACCCCGATGAGGGTGGCGTCGTGGGCGAGGGCGCGGTCGAGCTCGGCCTCGTTGTGGATCTCGAAGAGGGCGTCGAGTCCGGCGGCGCGCGCGGCCTCGTGGAGGACGCGGATGTCGGCGTCTTCGAGCGCGCGAACGATGATGAGGATGGCGCTGGCCCCGGCCTGGCGGGCCTCGAGGACCTGGATCGGGTGGACCATGAAGTCCTTGCGAATGCAGGGGATCGCGCGCGGAGCGGGGAGCGAGGAGCCGACAGCCGTGGCCGCGCGGAAGTGCGCGGTGACGGACTCGAGGTCGGCGAGGGTGCCGCCGAAATACTTCTCGTCGGTGAGGATGGAGAGAGCGTCGGCGCCGGACGACTGGTAACGGAGCGCCTGGTCGAGCGCGGAGACCCCGGCCTTTATGTCGCCGGCCGAGGGCGAGCGGCGCTTGATCTCGGCGATGACGGCGAGGGAGCCGTCGGCGCGGCGCAGGGCGGCGGCGAAGGAGGGCGGGCGCGGCAGGCGCGCGTCGAGCGCGGCCAGCTCCTCCAGGGAGACGGCCCGGGCGCGGGCGGCGACTTCGAGGCGCTTGTGCGCCATGATCTCGGCGAGTTTGTCGGACATCGGAAAACGCCCACGAAAGACACGAAAGCCCGCGAAAACCAGACCCGATTCAAAGACGGAAAATTCACGTGCACCCGCGCCGGGGCGGGATTTTGTGGGGGGCATGAGCCAAGCCATCGACGATCTGCGCGCGACCATCGCCCGCCTGCGGGCCCCGGACGGCTGCCCCTGGGACATCGAGCAAACCCACCAGTCGCTGGTGCGCTGCCTGATCGACGAGGTCAGCGAGCTGATCGACACCATCGATCGCGAGGACTACCCGCACATGCGCGAGGAGCTGGGCGACGTCCTTATCCAGGTGGTCTTCCACGCCCAGATCGCGGAGGAACGGGGCAAATTCGACCTCGACGCGGTGGCGCGCGAGGTGAACGAAAAACTCATCCGCCGCCATCCCCACGTGTTCGGCGACGGGGCCAAGCTCGGCACCGCGGGCGACGTGATCGTGAAGTGGGAGCAGATCAAGGCGCAGGAAAAAAAGAACGGCCCGGCCCAGTCCGGCGTGTTTAAGGAGCAGCCGCCCCGCCTGCCGGCCACGATGCTGGCCGAGGCGGTGTGGAAGCAGATCGAGAAAAAAGCCCTGCCCGCCGAGGGCGCGGCCGACGCGGCGAAGATCCGCGAGCTGGGCGCGGCGCTCGACGACGAGACGCTGGGCCGGGCGCTGTTTGAACTTTGCGCCGCGGCGCGCGCGAAGGGGCTCGATCCGGAAGGCGCGCTGCGGCGCGAAAGCGACCGGGTGATGCGCGCGGTGGAAGCGAATGTCTCGGCCGCCACGCCGGCCGGCTGCGAGATCTAGGGCGAATTTTTTTAACCACGGATGGCACGCATGAGCACGGGCAGAAAAAAGGCTGCGGGCTGCTTGGTTTTTATCCGTGCCCATCCGTGTTATCCGTGGTCGAAAAGGTCGGTTTTTAACCGCGGATTACGCTGATGGGCGCGGATGACGAGAACGCGGAAGCGTGGGTGAGGGAGTGGTGGGCGCCCTTCGGCGATTACCTGGCGCTCGAGCGCCGCTATTCGCCGTATACGCTGCGCAACTACCGGCAGGCGCTGGAGGATTTCGTGCGCTGGCGGCGGGAGGCGCTGGGCGAGGGAAGCGAAGGCCGGGAGTTCACCGGGCTCACGCCGCGCGTGATGCGCGACTTCGTGATCGAGGCGCAGGGCCGCATGGGCCGGCGCACGCTGCACAACCACGCGTCGGCCTTGCGGGCGTTTTTCAAGTATTGGATGCGGCAGGGCCGCGTGCAGAAAAACCCGCTGCTCGGGCTCGCCTTGCCCAAGCTGGAGAAACGTCTGCCGCAGTTTTTGACCGAGAAGCAGATGAAGGAGCTGCTGGACGGGCCGCGGCGTCTGATCGAGAACGGCACGGCCTCGCCTTTCATCGCGTGGCGCGATCGGCTGGCGATGGAGTTGCTCTACGGCGCGGGCCTGCGCGTGAGCGAACTCACCGGGCTGAACTACGGGAATCTCGAGGCCGACGGCGCGATCGCGCGCGTGCTGGGCAAGGGAAAGAAAGAGCGGCTGTGTCCGCTGGGCAAAGTCGCCGCGGCCGTGCTGGCCAAGTGGCGGAGGGAATTCGCACGCGACACGGGGCCGGACGCGCCGGTGCTGGTCGACGCCAGCCACCGGCGGCTGGGCGACCGCTCGGTGCAGCTGATGCTGAAGCGCTACCTTACGCTCGCCGGGCTGCCGCTCGACCTCACGCCGCACAAGCTGCGTCACAGCTACGCGACGCATCTGCTCAACGCCGGGGCGGATCTGCGTCTCGTGCAGGAGCTGCTTGGTCATGCCTCGCTGAACACGACGCAGGTCTACACGCACGTGACGGTCGCGCGGCTCAAGGAAGTCTATAACAAGGCGCATCCGCGGGCTTGAGCCGATGACACAGAAGAGCGAAGGGCGCGTGCCGCCCCCGGAGCGTT
Source organism: Opitutaceae bacterium (assembly GCA_027482505.1). Lineage (GTDB taxonomy): Bacteria > Verrucomicrobiota > Verrucomicrobiia > Opitutales > Opitutaceae > IMCC26134_A. The sequence goes on from JAIXVY010000024.1 coordinate 3,529, forward strand.
GCGTGCGGATGATAGACCTCGTGTCGCGCGCCGGCGGGAGCTGGACGCGAACGGCGGCGGCGGAGCGAACGGAGTATGCCGTGCCGACGTCGGCCGGCGCCGAGCTGCGCGCCTATCTGCGGGAGCGGGCGGTGGTGGCGGGCGAGGAGCGTTTCATGGCGCGGCTGCCGGCGGGACGGGTCTACGGGGCGGGCATGGTGCTTTCGGCGGATGGCGCGGAGCTGGCGCGAGACGTCTCCGACGACCTGGGGAAGCCCTTTGAGCGGCACTGGCTGCTCTGTTTCGGGAAGATGCGGGTGCCGGCGCGGCTCGACGGCGTGACTGCCGTGGCGGCGGTGAATCTGGGCGCGGGGTATTGCCACTGGTTGCTGGAAGAGCTGCCGCGGCTGTTGCGCATCGCGCCGGGCGAGGCGGACCATCTGATCACGCATGCGACGGGGCGTTTCGCGCGCGAGGCGCTGGCGGCGCGGGGCGGGGCGGAGCGGGTGCTCGCGGCGCGGCGCGGCGCGCACTGGGCGGCGGGGACTCTCCTGGTGCCTTCGCTGACGGATGTGTCCGGGGCGCCGACGCGCGGCACGGTGGAGCAACTGCGCGCTTTCGTGGAGGAGCGCGGGCCGGGGCGGGCTGCGGCGGGATGCGGGGAGCGGATCTACCTGACGCGCGAGAAAGCGCGGCGGCGCCGGGTGGCGAACGAGGCCGCGGTTTGGGAGGCGCTCGCGGCGCGGGGTTTCGTGAAGGTGGCGCTGGAGGATCTGTCTTGGGCGGAGCAGATCGCGGCGTGTCGAGCGGCGCGCGTGGTGGTGGCGCCGCACGGCGCGGGACTGGCGAACCTGGTGTTTTGCGAGGCTGGAACGCGCGTCGTTGAGCTGGTGAACCGCGCCTACTTCAATCCGGTGTTTTGGCGGCTGGCCGCGCTGCGCGGGTTGGACTACCGCGCGGTGGTCTCGGAAGGCGACGGGCCGATCCGCGAAGAGGCGAGCGAGGGCGGGGCCGATTTCGCGGTCGATGTCGCGAAGGTGCGCACGGAGCTGAACCGGTGAATTTTTGAACCGCTAAAGGGCGCTAAATTTCGCTAAAGAAGGCAGCCGGCCAGGGCTTGTTTAGCGACCTTTAGCGGAATTTAGGCGTCCATCTCATAGATTCCGGATCGCGGTCGAGATGACTTCGCAGGCGCGGTCGATGGCGGGGCCCTCGTGGGCGCTGCTCAGGAACCACGCTTCGTAGGCGCTGGGCGGCAGATAGACGCCGCCCTCGAGACAGGCGTGGAAGAAGCGGTTGAAGAGCTTCGAATCCGAGCTCATCGCCGAGGGCAGGTCGCGCACGCGCTGTTCGGTGAAGAAGAGGCTGAACATCGAGCCGCATTGCGGAGCCTGGAGCGCGATGCCCTTGGTCTTGGCGGCGGCGA
>JAIXVY010000393.1 GCA_027482505.1 Opitutaceae bacterium
CAGGGCAAGAAGCTCGACCACCCGATCGACCGCCCCGAGCACAAGGGCGCCAAGATCCTCCTCTCCGGCGCCAACTTCGGCTGCGGCTCCTCCCGCGAGCACGCCCCGCAGGCCATCCACAAGGCCGGCTTCCGCGCCGTCATCGCCGAGAACTTCGCCGAGATCTTCTTCGGCAACTCCACCACGCTCGGCATCCCCTGCGTGAACGCCACCCGCGAGGACATCGCCAAGGTCGCCGCCGCGATCGAGAAGAACCCGTCCCTCGAGGTCGTCGTCGACGTCGAGAAGCTCGAGGTCCGTTTCGGCGCCGATTCGATCAAGGTCACCCAGCGCGACAGCGCCCGCGACGCCCTCGTCAACGGCCGCTGGGACGCCATCGGCGAGCTGCTCGACGGCAAGCCCGCCGTCCTGGCCACCGCCGCCAAGCTGCCCTACCTCGCCCCCGCCGCGGACTGAGCGCCTCCGGGTTCCCCTCATCGCCCCGTTCGCCTCGGCGAGCGGGGCTTTTTCGTTTTTGGTTTCCGTGCAAGGTGGAGCGCGTTGTCCCCAACGCGTTGACGCGGCGCCGCCGCGCCCGGACCGAGCGTGCCGATGACAACCTGCGCCACCGCCAAACCGCGTCTTGTTGGCCGGCCGGGAAACGCAAATGTCACGTTCATCCGTGGAAAAGCCCAGGCGTGATGGTTGCTAGACGGACGGAGGACCGCTTTTCTGGAACGGTCCCGGTTCGCCTTCCTCCTTCCCGTTTTATCGCTTTCCCGTGTTCCCCCTTCGCTCCCTTCGCGTTCAATTTTGCCTCGGGTTCCTGGTTCTTTGGGCGGCGATTCTCTCGCCGCTCCACGCCGACGAGCGCATCCGGATCGTGGCCGCGAACCTCACCAGCGGGAACGGCCAGAATTACGATCCGGGCCACGGCAACCGCATCCTGCAAGGGCTGAAGCCGGACATAGCCCTGGTGCAGGAGATGAACTACCTGAACAACACCGCGGCCGACTTTCGCGCCTGGGTGGACATGAATTTCGGCCCGACGTTTTCCTACGTGCGCGAGCCTCTCGCGGGCCAGATTCCCAACGGCGTCGTGAGCCGCTACCCCATCCTCGCCTCGGGCGAGTGGGACGACACCGACGTCAGCAACCGCGATTTCGTCTGGGCCCGGATCGATATTCCCGGCGACCGCGACCTCTGGGTGATCAGCGTGCACCTCCTGACCACCAGCTCCGCCAACCGCAATTCCGAGGCGTCGCAGATCCTGCGCTACATCGCCGCGCAGGGCGTGCCGGCCTCGGACTACGTCGTGCTCGGCGGCGACTTCAACACCGGCAGCCGGACGGAGGCCTGCCTCAACACGCTTTCCGCCTACTTCGTGACCTCCGGCCCCTGGCCCGTGGACCAGGCGGGCAATGGCAACACCAACAGCGGACGCAGCTCCCCCTACGACTGGGTCGTGGCCGATTCGGATATGCACGCGCTGGCCACGCCCGTGGTGCTCGGGAGCAACAGTTTTCCCAACGGGCTGGTGTTCGACAGCCGCGTTTACTCTCCCTTGCCTTCGCCGGTTTTGGTCGGCGACAGCGCCGCCACCGGCATGCAGCACATGGCGGTGGTGCGCGATTTTCTCATCCCGGCCAACACCGCTCCCGCGCTTCCCTCGATCTATAGCGCCGCCTCGGCCAGCGGCGTGGTCGGTCAGACTTTTAGCTATCAAATCGCCGCGACCAACTCGCCCACCGCCTTCGCCGCCGGCGGCCTGCCGGCCGGGCTGAGCGTGAATTCCGCCACCGGCCTCATCTCCGGCACGCCCTCGGCGTCCGGCAACTCGACCGTCACCCTGTCCGCGACCAACGCCGCCGGCACGGGCACCGCCACGCTGGCGCTCGCCATCGCCGCCGCAGGGGGCGGGGGAGGGGCGGGCGGAGGGACTATCTTCTCGGAAAACATGGGCACGCCCACCGCGACCACCACGCTGGCCAACTATGCAGCGGGCACCGCGCCCGCGACGTTCCAGAACAAGGGCGTGCTGACCTTTGGCCAAGGCGATCAGCCCAATCCGGGCGACGTGCGCCTCACCACCGCGTCCTCCGGTTACTCCGGGGCCTCGGGCAACGGCAACGTGTGGCTCACCACCGTCTCCGGAAACTACGGGTTCTCCATCGAAGGCATCAACGCCTCGGCCCACACCGGGCTCGGCTTAAGCTTCGGCTACTACAAAAACTCCGCGACCGCGCACGCCGCCGTTTCGGTCGATTACTGGGACGGCTCAGCGTGGGTGACGGCGGCCAACACCGCGACTGCGCTTTTCAACGAGAGCGCCACCGCCGCCATGGGATGGTATCTTTCCAAGACCATTTCTCTGCCCGCCGGCGCGCAGATCAACGGGCTCAAGATCCGCTTTGTGAAATCCGGCACCCTGGCGATTCGCCTGGACGACGTGAAGCTCACCGGCACGCCCGCCGCCACGCCCACCCTGGCCGTCACCGGTGCGCTCGCCTCGGTCCACACCACCTACGGCTCCGCCTCGCCTGCGCCGGCCAGCTTCACCGTGTCGGGCGGCAATCTCGCCGCCGGGATTCTGGTGGCCGCCCCGACCGGCTTCGAGGTTTCGCAGACCGTCGGCGGCGCCTCCGGCTACGCCTCGACGCAGACCGTGGGCGCGGCCGGCACGGTTTCGGCCACGACGATTTACGTCCGCCTCGCGGCCAACGCGCCCGCCGGCGATTACGTCGGCGTCGTCACCTGCTCGAGCCCCGGCGCCGCGTCGGTGACGGTGCCTGTGGCGCCCAGCACGGTGGCGCGCCGGTCTCTGATCGTCACCGCGCAGGATCGGGCCAAGGTTTTCGGCGATGCGTTCAGCGCGGGCTCCGCCGCGTTCACCTCGTCCGGTCTCGTGGCCGGCGAGACCATCGGCGCGGTGGTGCTCACCCCGGTGGGCGGGGCCGCGCCCTACGACGCGGTCGGAACCTACGGCATCGTTCCCTCCGCGGCCTCCGGCGGAACCTTCGCCGTGGCGAATTACAGCATCTCCTACGTGCAAGGCACCCTCACGGTCACGGCCCCGGGCTTCGCGCAATGGGCGGCCGGCCTGGCGGACGCCACCGCGAGCGGCGACCCCGACGGCGACGGCGCGGCCAACCTGCTCGAATATTTTCAGGGTCTGTCCCCGACTGCTCCAGACGCCGCCGCGCCGCGCGTCCAGTTGTCCGGCTCGGAATTGGTTTTCAGCTACCGTCGCGGCAAAGCCGTGACCGGCGTGAGCGGGACGGTGGAGTGGACGGCCGACCTGTCGGGCGCGGCGGCTTGGTCCACGGATGGCGTGACCGACGTGCTGGTGACGGATTTCGGTCCCTACGAGACCCGCCAGGCGACCGTGCCGCTCAACGCGGGGGAGAATAGAAAGTTTCTCCGTTTGCGCGTCAGCCAGCCTTAGCAACAGTCATCATGCCCAATCGCATCTCGCCGTGTAGCGAATACGTCTCCCCGCTTCACCCCACAGTCACCGGAACCAGCGTCATTGTGTCGTTGCCGAAGATGTCGATGACCTTCACCGCGATGGTGTAGCGGCCGGGCTTGGCGTAGGTGTGCTTCGCACTGAGCAACTCCAGCTCGCGGTCCTGGCGGGTGCGGAAGCTTTGCCACTCGTTCTCGAAGATGAAGCCGCCGGTCCAGCGCTCCTCAAAATCGTCGGGACGCAGGTCGAGGGCGTCTTTTGTGCCGCCGATGCCGGTGCCGCGTTCGACTTTGATGATTTCCTTGCGGCTCTCGTAGTCGAAATCGACCGCCCAATAGTCCACCCAGTCGGTCCATTTTTTCGTGAGCACGTCGCGGCGGATAACGCCTTCCTTGTCCTTGCTGAGTTTGATCAGCTTGCCCGCCTCGCACACGACCTCGCTCTTGCCCTCCTTGAGATCGGCGGCGACGGCATCGACCAAGCCCTGGCTGTAATAAACCGAGAAATCCACGATCTCGATGCTCACGCTCAGCTTGTCCTTCTTGTCGTAGCGCGGCGCGGCCTCGATGTAGCTCACATCGGCGAAACGCACCTGGCCCTTGTCCACCGCGCGCTTGTCGAATACTTCGGGCGGGATGGTTTTCGGCGCGAGGTCGATGCCCTTGCGCTTGGCCTCGTCGAGCACGGCCGGGAAAAGCCCCATCTCAAATTCGAAGGCGAGCACGTCGGCGCGACTGGCCCCGCGCTTGCGGCACTCGGTGATGACCTCCTCGACGAAGAGACGCCCCACCGGTTGGTTGATCGGGCCGACGACCACGAGACGCCCCGCGTGCTGACCGTGGAAGAACGGCTCGTTTTCGAGCGGCGCCGAACGATAGGCCCGGAGAATAAGCTCGCGAAACTCGCGCTCTTTTCGGGCAAGCGCATCGGCTTTCTTTTTAGCTGAGAGATCGCCGGTAATATTAAGGTAAGCTTGGCGCTCGTAGCGGCCAAGGTTGAGCACTTCGAATGCGCGGAAGGGCTTGCCGGCCGCCTTTAACTCCCGCTGCACGCCGATGAGCCGCTTGCGCGTGGTGTGGATGCCGAACTTACCGAGATCGGTGGCGAGCCACTTGCGGCCAAGTTTTTCGGCCACGGCTGCGGTGGTGCCAGAGCCGCAGAAGAAGTCGGCGATTAGATCGCCGGGATTGCTGGATGACTTAAGAATACGCTCCATAAGCGCTTCTGGCTTTTGTGTTGGATAGGCAATTCGTTCCTGCGCTTGAGAGTTGATGGGGGAAATATCAGTCCAAAGGTTTTGAAGAGGCATTCCATCGGATTCATCCAAGTAGTTTTTCAGGCGGATGCGCCCATTTTGATTTGTTGGAAAATAAAGGCGGCCCTCGCGGTCGTATTGTTCCATCCTCTCCTGAGTTATAGACCAGCCGTTCGGATGCGGTTTATAGCCTTTGTAAACATATGTGAGGTTAGGTCTAGGATGCGGACTTCTGAGGTCGCGAGTCGCATACCGCCTACCGTCAGCCTCTTTATAGGTGTATTTTTCTTCGATATTTGAATCGCTGAGCGGAACACGCACTTGATTCCAGAGGGACGTCGCCGACTTGGTGTAGAAGAAAATGGTGTCCGTGACATCGCCGAACCCGATCGAAACATCTGCATGGGCACTCGTGCGTTTCCATATAATTTCGCTCCGGAAGTAATCTGCCCCAAAGACTTCGCCTAGAATTAAGCGAATGAGGGAGTTAACTCTTGGATCGCAATGAACGTAGATGCTGCCCTCCGGATGCATCAGATCCCGCATCAGGATCAGCCGCTCATAAATCATCGCGATGAACGAATCCGCCCCGCGCCCCCACGTGTCGCGGTAGGCGATTTGTTCGAGGAGGTTGGGCTCCTTATGAAAAGTCTCGCCGCCGATCTCGATATCCATCGAAAAGTCGGCGCCGACATCGAAGGGCGGGTCGATGTAGATAAGTTTGAGACCTCCGGCGTTCTCGATCTGGCGACGGAGCGCGCCGGCCTTGAGCGACGAGAGGATCAGCTTGTTGTCGCCCCAGATGAGCTTGTTGGTCCAGCCATTGATCTGGCGTCCGCCGGTATCCAGGCCGAGTTCCTCGGTGTCGCGTTTTTCTTTCCGCGGCTCGTCAATGTGTTCGAGCGTCTGGAAAGGCAGGACCGTGGTGCAGACGTCCCGGGTCTTGCCGTTCCATACTAGCTCGACCTCGCGTTTGTCGGCGAAGAGGAGGAAGCGATATTTCTCGGGCAGCGGTTTGCCGGCCTCGATGAGTTTGATGAGATCGCGTTTCTCCGTCTCGGAAAGTTCGTAACGGTCGGTGTCGGCGGGGCGGGACATGGCGGTCAGGTCTGGTAGGCGGTGAAGCTGGCGGTGAGCGCGGCGAAGGTGGCGGGCGCGTGTTTGGCGAAGCCCTCTTCGTCCACGTAAACGAAGCCGTAGGTGACGCCCGAATCGGCGGCGGTGGCGTCGGCGCACCACTGGCGCAGGCGGGCCATCTTTTGCGGGAGATCGAGCTCCTCGCGTCCCTTGGTCTCCACGATCCACACCGCGCCGTCGGTCGTGCGCACGAAGAAGTCGGGCGTGTAGGTGGAGAGGTCGCCGTCGGCGCGCACGTAATCGAGGCGAAAACCCACGGCCAAATAGTTCTTCGCGAAGGCGGCGACATCGGGCGCGGCTTCGAGGAAAGCGGCGAAGGAAAGCTCGAGCCCGCCGGCGGCGGCCTCGCCGACGATGCGGTTGAAGAGGGATTTCTTGGCCGCGAGGTAGGGCCGATGCTCGGTGCGGAAGGGCCGGGTGTCGCGCAGGCGCAGCCGATCCTCGACCCGCACGCTTCCCGCCTTGGAGATGGTCAGGGCGTTGAGAGCGGTTTTGAACGCATCGTAGAGCGTCTTGCCGACCTCGGGCTCGGAGAGGTTGCGCAGGACGACCGGGTCTTCGAGATCCACCGGCGCGGTGAAAAGGTGATCGCGGATGAAGTCGCGGACGCGCGGATAGAGCAGGTCGTAGCCGCCGACGAGGCGCAGGTCGTGGAGAAGCTGGCGGGCGAAAAAGCCGACGACCGCGCGGTAGTCGGCGGAGCCGGCCCCATCGAGCAAAACGATGTGATGCACCGCGGCGTCGAGCATGGTCTTGAAAACGATCTCGCGCGTCTCCTCGGGCGTGAAGGGCTTGAGCGGCAGCTTGCGATTGCCGAGCGCGGCGGGATCGAGCGCGGCGAGATCCTTGAACTCGCGCTGGTAACGGCGGGACAGGCGCGGGAGCGAAATGTCGAGGGCGTCGGGGTTTTTCGCGGGGTTGGCGGTCTCGACCTCGATGATCAGCGAGTCCTGCCGCGTCGCGCCGCCGCCCATGGCGACGCGTTCGAAGGTGACGCCTTCGCTTTGGATCGACTCGACGAAATCCATGAACGCGGGCGTGCCCATGACGGAGACGGTCTCGCGCTGATCGGAGCCGAAATACATGCGGCGCAGACCGCGCCCGAGCGTCTGCTCGGGCAGGATGTTGGACTTGGCGGCGTAGGCGCGCAGGCCGACGATGGTCGTGACGTTGCGCACGTCCCAGCCCTCTTTGAGCATTAGGACGGAGACGATGGCCTTGAAGGGCGACTTCCAGGAGTCGATCTCGTTGGACTGGCGGCGGAGTTTCTCGAGCTCCTCCTTGTCCTTGCCGGAGGAGGCTTCGGAGATGTCGCCGTTTTTCTTGGTGTGGATGACGAGGACGCCGCCGGCGAGTTCGGGGCAAATTTTCTCCAGATAGGCGCCTACCTCGTCGCAGTTCTTGGTGTCGTCCACCATAACGAAGAGGACGGCCTTTTTCCCGAGCGGCTCGTGCTCGGCGTAGCTCTTTTTCCACTCCTCGACGCCGAGGCGCAGGAAGTCGTCGTATTTTTCGGTGAAGATGGAGCTCTTCTTTTCGTGGAGCTTCGAGCGGCTGGCCTCGTCGGGCAGGACGGGGTGCTTGACGACGTTCTGGTGGATGGCCTCGACCAGCGGGTAGTCGCTGACGGTCTGGACGAAGATGGCGCCGTTGTCGTGGCGCGGCGTGGCGGTGACGTCGATCTGGAGCGCGAGCCGGTGGTCGCGCTGGAGCATCCGATGGTGGATGTCTTGGATCGACTGAAACCACGCCATGCGGCTGTCGTGGATGTGGTGCGCCTCGTCGTTGAAGACGGCGAGTTCGTCGATCTCGCGGATGATCTCGCCGAGGTCGACCTGGCTGTCGTTGGTCTTCCCGACGGGCTTGTCGCCGAAGGGTTCGAGGAAGTAATTGCGGAGATCGTCGTCCTCCAGCGAGGGCGGCACCACGTCGCCGAGATAGACGCGGTGGATGTTGGTGAGGAAAATATTCCCCGTGGGGCGGAGCAGGCGCACGTCGTCCTGCACGTGCAACGTGAGCTGGAAATCGTCGCGCCAATCACGCCCGGCGACGCCGTTGTCGGGAAGCACGGGGTCGTTAAAGAAGATCTTCAGCCCATCGAAATCGGTGCGCAGGCGGTCGAGGACGATGATGTTGGGCGCGATGAGGAGGATGTTGCGCGCAAGCGTGGAGCCGGGCTCGTAAAGCCGGTGGAAGAAGCTCCACGCAATCAGGAGGGAGAGGACCTTGGTTTTGCCCGCGCCGGTCGCGAGTTTGAGCACGTAGCGCGGCCAATCCTCGTCGAACATGCCGGTGGAAACGGCGCCGGAGCTGTCGAAGCGGAGCAGGTCGAATTTGTCCCGGGCGCCGCTAACCTCGTGCAGCCAGATGACGGTCTCCACGGCTTCGCGCTGGGCGAAATAGTAGCGGAAGGGCGAGAGCGTGCCAGAGGCGGTTTCGAGCAGATGCTCCGTCTCGAACCACCAAGTCAGCAGAGCGCGAGACGTGGACGATGCGCCGGCGTAGCCGGAAGCCCGCCATGCGAAAACCTCGCGGCGGACATGGGCGACGAGCGGCGGGAGCAACTTTTCGTAAGCCGTGGCACGCAGGGTTTCGTCTGCGGGAAACCAACGGTGCTCGGGCATGAGCGGCTCGTAAGGCGAAGTTGGAAACTTGGGGTGCAAAGCCACGGCGCCGAATTCGCACTATCATTACTGGGGTGTAAAGACGCTATCGATGCTCGGGTGTTTTGGGGTGCCGCGTCTCGCTACCGTTCGTCGTGGCAAACGATACGGCGACGAGACTACTGGCGCGGGTAAAAGAGCTGCGGGAAGCTCGTAAGCTCAGCCAGGAGGCCTTCGCTGAAAAAGCCGGGCTTGGTTACAAATACTACCAGCACGTTGAGGCCGGGCGTCGGCGTGACATTCGTCTCTCCACATTGGAAAAACTTGCCCAGGCCTGCGGCCTGTCCCTTTCCGAACTCCTCGATCTGGACCGCGTGCCTCGCGCTTTGGCGGAGGCCCAATCCGAATACGACACAGGCGTTTCCACCAAAGACGCCAAGAAGCGGTCTCCGAAATCCAAAGCCTCGAAGAAGTCGGCCTGAGTCAAAGCACTACACAGCGGCTTGGTGTCTCTCACGCAGGGCCATGTCCGGCGTGCACTTGACGCAGGGCGCCCGGGCGGCCTTTTGGCGTCATGCCCGCCGCCAACGAACAGAACTTCCACGATTACAAACGAGCCGAGGCCAAGGCGCTTGAGATCATGCGCGCGATGAAGACCTCCACGCCCCGCACGGTGGACATCGAGCTGGCCCTGCTCGTCGCGATCTTCGAGCTGCACAAGCCTTCTCTGCCCGGCCCCACCGTGGCCAAGATCATCCAGGGGCATCTCGATGTGCTGTCCCAGCACTACGCCCGTCCCGCCACTCCGCCGCCGGCCGCCGGATAATAACTCCCGCGTCGGCCCGCTTTCCGCTTCATTGACGCGCCGCGGCAAACCGCGCCTCGTTTCCCTTTCTACGCCATGCCTCTCGCCGTCATCGACCTCCTCAAGGGAGCCGACATCCTGGTCTACCCGCTCGCGCTGTGCTCGCTCGTGCTGGTCTTCATCCTGTGCGAACGCGGCTGGGCGCTGCGTCGCTCGGCCATCATCCCCGACGATCTCGCCGACGCCATCGTGGCCGGCCAGCCCGCCACGGGCGGCGAGCATTCGGTGCTCGGGCGCATCGTGCGTTTTTCCCAGGCCCACCCCGGCGACGCGGAAGGCGCGCGCGCCTTCGCCCGGCTGGAGGTCTCCCGCATGGAGCGCGGGTTGCCCTATCTCGACGTCATTTACGCCGGCGCGCCGCTCATCGGCCTGACCGGCACGGTGTGGTCGCTCATCCGCGTGTTCTCCAGCATCACCGGCTCGACCGGGCTGCCCGATCCGGCGAAATTCACCAGCGGCGTCTCGCTCGCCCTGTCCGCCACCGTGCTCGGTCTTTGCATCGCCATCCCCGCCCTCATCGGCGGCGGCGTGCTCCAGCGCCGAGTCGACAAACTCGCGGCCCAGCTCGACGTGCTCCTCGCCCGTCTGTTGGCGCCGAAGGGCAATTAACCGCAGATGTCGCAGATCAACGCAGATAAAGACCTGCCGGCACTATTCCGCATCTGCGCTCTCTGCGTAATCTGCGGTCAAGCCTGAGCACCCATGAACGGTCTCCAAACCCGTCGCCGCCGCCGGCCCGAACTCAACCTCGTGCCGCTCATCGACGTGCTCGTGATGCTGGTGTTTTTCGCCTTCGTCACGATGCAGTTCCGCTCGCCCGGCACGCTCAACATCACGCTGCCCCGGGTGGAGACGGCGGGCCAAAACGCCTTCGACGGCACCGTCATCCTCGGCATCGGCAAGGACGGCGAACTCACGTTCGCCACCGACAAAACCGCGCCGCGCGCCATCCAGCGCGCCGAGCTCGAGGGCTTGCTCGCCCAGGTGCGCGAGGTCGGGCGCGACGTGCCCGTGCTCATCCGCGCCGACGAGGAGACGGAGCTCAAGACCCTCGCCTTCGTCATGGACTCCTGTCGCAAGGCCGGTCTGAACAAGTTCAGCCTGCAAAGCCGCTGAGGGCAAAGCCGGTAAAGAGCGCCAAAGACCGCCAAGGCTGAAAATTTGGCGCGAGTTAGCGTTCTTTGGCGGGTTCCATTCAATTTCACTCATGGCCAAAAAGATCGTTCTCACCGGCTGCACCAAGGGTCTGGGTCGCGCGCTCGTCGACGAGTTCGTGGCGCTGGGCCACACCGTCATCGGCTGCGGGCGCAATCCCGAGGCCATCCTCGATCTTCGCTTCGGCGTGCCCGCGCCCAGCACCTTCGACGTGCTCGACGTCGCCGAGGCGAAGAAGGTCGAGCTCTGGGCGGAGCGCATGCTCACCCAGCACGGCGCCCCCGACCTCGTGATCAACAACGCCGGCCTGCTCACGCCGCCCGCGCCGCTGTGGCGGCAAAACGCCGCGGATGTCGCCCGGCTGTTTCAGGTCAACCTGAGCGGCGTGGTGCACGTCGTGCAGGGCTTCGCGCCGGCCATGATCGAGCGGGGCGCGGGCGTGATCGTGAATCTCTCCTCCGGCTGGGGCCGCTCGGTGTCGGGCGAATTCGCGCCCTACTGCGCGAGCAAGTGGGGCGTGGAGGGGCTCACCAAGGCGCTGGCCGAGGAGCTGCCCGCGCCGCTCGCCGCCGTGCCGCTGAGTCCCGGCGTGATCGACACCTCCATGCTGCGCCAGTGCTACGCCGACGGCGCCGGCGACTATCCGAAGCCGGAGGCGTGGGCCAAGGCCGCGGCGCCCTTCCTTCTTCAGCTCGGACGCAAGGATAACGGCAAGAGCCTCACCGTTCCGGGCTTCTAGGTCCGAAGGTCGGAAAAGAGCGCGAGGTCGGGCGTTGAAACCGGCGCGGGCCTCGTTCATGCCCGGCCCATGGCCAAACCGCTCCCTCTCGAAGCCCTCAAGGCGCAAGCCGACCTGCCGCAAAACTGGATGGGGCGCGCCCTCGCGGCCACCCCGGTGGTCATGACCGTCATCGCCACGCTGCTCGCGGGCCTGGCCTCGAGCGAGATGACCAAGGCGCAATACCAGCGTTCCTACGCCGCCCAGCTTCAAACGCGCGCCGGCGACCAGTGGTCGTTTTTCCAGGCCAAGCGCCTGCGCGGCGAGATGCAGCGCAACACGATCGAGATCCTCGGCGGCCCCGCGTCGCTCGCGGCGGTGACCGTGCCGGCCCTGCCCGAGCCGCCGCCCGCCCCCGCGGTGTCGGGCGACTTGCAGGCCGCGATGGACGCGCTGCGCGCCGACGCGCCCGCCGCCGTGGTGAATCCGCTCCTGCTCCGTCTCGGCGACGGCGCCCTGGCCGACGCGCTCGCGGCCGCCAAGGAGCGCTCCGCCGCCTACGACGCGCTGACCGCGCCCCTCGTCAAGGAGCTCTCCGCCGGCGTGGCCGCCGCCCGCCTGGCCTTCAACGCCGCGCGCTATGACGAGGAGGCCAGGCTGACCTCCCAGATCGCCCGCATCTACGAGGTGCAGGTCGGCAAGGCCAACGCCCAGGCCGAGCGCCACCACCTGCGCAGCAAGCGTTTCTTCTTCGGCATGCTCGCGGCCCAGGCCGCGGTGATCGTGGCCACCTTCGCGCTGGCCGCCCGCCAGCGGAACCTGCTCTGGGGGCTCGCGGCCGGCGCCGGCCTGATCGCGGTGGCCTTCGCGATCTACGTCTACCTCTACGTGTGATAATCCAACACGACCTTGGTTTCGGACTTTAACGCGGAGGCGCAGGGGCGCGGAGGTCGCAAAGAAAGCGCCGGCGGGCCCCGAGCTTTGGCCGCGGATTACGCCACGGGCTGATGGCCTTTGGACTTTAGGGCCTAAATTTTTCGACCACGGATTTCACGGATGGGCACGGATAGAAGCCGATCCATCCGTGCCCATCCGTGAAATCCGTGGTTAAGGTCTGAATACATCGCGCGTGGGGTGCCGGTCCCTCGCGTCTCCCCGGTTTCCTCGTTGAAAAGCCCGGCCGCAAGGGCCGCGCGGTCAGTCCTGCGTCTGCTCGATCGGCATCTCGTGGAGCTTCAGCTCGGGGTTCTTTTCGACGAAGTAGTCGCGCGTCCAGTCGTTGGGAAAGAGCACGATCGGGTTGCCGAACTTGTCCGAGCCGAAGGTCACGCCGCTGGCGACGATCAGGCTCTGCGGGTTCTCCAGCGAAGGGTGGGGCGAGAGCCAGCGGAGCTGGGTCCAGGGTGCGGGCTCGAGCTTGGACTCGGCGTTGTATTCGGATTTGAGGCGCGCCTGCACGACCTCGAACTGGAGCGGGCCGACCGCGGCGAGAAGCGTGGCGCCCGGGGGCGCGTTGCGCGGCATGAAGGACTGGACGACGCCTTCCTGGAGGAGCTGCTCCAACCCGGCGCGATATTTCTTCGCGTCGGAGGAGGTCGGGTTGAAAATGTAGGCGAAGACTTCGCTCGGAAAGCGCGGGATCTCGTCGAAGGCGATGGAGCGGTCCTCGGTGAGCGTGTCGCCGATGCCGAAGGCGTCGTGTCCGACCAGGCCGATGACGTCGCCCGGCCAGGCGATGTCGACCGTCTCGCGTTCCTGGCCGAAGAGGCGGTGGGCGGAGGAGAGGCGCACCTGTTTGCCGGTGCGCTGGTGGGTGACGACCATGTCGCGCTCGAACTTGCCCGAGCACACGCGGATGAAGGCGATGCGGTCGCGATGCTTCGGGTCCATGTTGGCCTGGATCTTGAAGACGAAGCCGGCGAATTTCGGGTGCGTGATCGGCACCTCTCGCGCCTCGGTGGGCGCGGGCGCGCCGGGCGCGGCCACGGAGATGGAGCGGCGCGGGGTGGGCGGGATGGATTTTTGGAGGAAGCCCTCGAGCAGGAGCTGCACGCCGAAGTTGTTCACGGCGGAGCCGAAGAAGCAGGGCGTCTGCTTGCCGGCGTGCACGGCGGCGAGGTCGAGCGGGGCGGTGGCGCCGTCGAGCATGGCGATCTGCTCGGTGACCTCGGCGTAGGTGAGGTCGTCGAATTTCTCGCGGACCTGCGGGTCCTCGAGGCCGGTGACGTTGACGGGCGCGCGGAAGGCGCCTCCGGGCACGCGTTCGAAGAGGTGGACCTGCGAGGAGCGGCGGTCGAAGACGCCGCGGAAGCTGGGGCCGTTGCCCAGCGGCCAGGTGACGGGGCAGGGGGCGAGGCCGAGCACGCGCTCGAGCTCGTCGATCAGCTCAAGCGGGTTCTGGGTGGGGCGGTCGCACTTGTTGAAGAAGGTGAAGATCGGGATGCCGCGGCGTTTGCAGACCTCGAAGAGCTTGCGGGTCTGGGGCTCGATGCCCTTGGCGGAGTCGATCACCATGAGCGCGGCGTCGACGGCGGTGAGCACGCGGTAGGTGTCTTCCGAGAAGTCCTTGTGGCCGGGGGTGTCGAGCAGGTTGACCGCGAAGCCCTGGTAATCGAATTGAAGGACGGTCGAGGAGATGGAGATGCCGCGCTGCTTCTCGATCTCCATCCAGTCGGAGGTGGTGGAGCGCTGCTGCTTGCGCGCGGTGACGGAGCCGGCGAGGTGGAGGGCGTTTCCGTAGAGAAGAAACTTTTCCGTGAGCGTGGTTTTGCCGGCGTCCG
>JAIXVY010000205.1 GCA_027482505.1 Opitutaceae bacterium
ACACCAGCAGCAGACCCAGCGCCCCGCCAAACGCGGTGGCGAGCAGCCGGTGCGAATCCCAGTCGCGTATGGTCAGGCAAACGAGATAACCGGACGCCGCGCACACCAGCACAAAGACCAGGCGGACGGGGAAGAGCGTGCGGTTCATGCCGTGAATCAAGCGGTTAAGGCCGCGCACCGCAAGACCGACGCTCCGCTTCCTCGCGCGCCGGAGTTGCCTCCGCGGCCAACCCTGCATTCATCCCCCGCAGCAAGCACATGTCTACCCACTACTGGATGGTTAAAACCGAGCCCGAGGCCTACGCGTGGAGCGATTTCGAACGCGACCGCAAGACGGTGTGGGACGGGGTGAGAAACTTTCAGGCGCGCAACCACCTTCGCGCGATGAAGCGCGGCGACAAGGTGCTCTTCTACGCCAGCGTCACGACCAAGGCCGTGCTGGGCACCGCGACGGTTTCCAAAGAACATTTCCCCGACCCGAAGGCGACGGAGGGAGACTGGTCCGCGGTGGAGCTGACGATCGGCGCGGCCTTCCCCCGCCCCGTGGAGCTTTCGACCATCAAGGCCGAGCCCAAGCTGGCGGAGCTGCCGCTGCTGCGCCAAAGCCGTCTATCGGTAATGCCTCTTTCCAAGGCCGATTACGACCTGCTGGTGAAGCTGGGCGGCGCGAAATAACGCGGACGGGGAAGCCGGCCGGCTAAAACAGCTCGCCCTGCGCCGGCGCGGGCGGAGGCAGGTTGAAAAACACCCCGTAGCGCGCGGCCCAGTCGTCGAGCTTTTCCAGGTAGGCCGCGGGGTCGTAGGCCGTCTCCGGCCGGGAGCGGTCAAAGGCCGAAGCGGGCCGGGCGCGCTGCCAGTCGGCCGTTTGCCCCTTGGACTTGGGCACCAGATAGTAGCTCACCCGCTCCCCCATCCGCGGACGCGGGTTCATCTGCAGGGCAGCCTCGGCCGCGGCGCGGCGCGGCTTGCCGCCCTCGGCCATCAGGCGCTCGTAGGCGTCGGGATTCATGCTGAGCGCCTCGGTCTTCGCCAGCTCGGAGACGGGCAGCTCGCCCGCCGCGATCGCGCGCCGGAGCTCGGCCAGCCAGGCCGCGGGCGACTCGGCATCGAGGCCGAGCAGGTGGCGAATGAGCCGCCCGGTGAGTTTTTTCAGGAAGGGCTCGATGCCGCGCGAGCGCAGCGCGCTGCCCTTGAGGATAACGCGATCACCGTCGCGCAGCGCGTAGTTCTTGGCCTTGTAGCACCACATGGCCGCATAGCTGCCGTCGTGCTCCAACTCGATGCCGGCGGGCAGCACGCGGGCCGCCTTTTCCAGCAGCGCGCCCGGCGCCGCGTGGTATTTTTCCGATGAAAGGTAGATGCCGTCGGTGTCCGCCTCGAGGATGGCGCAGTCCTCGGCGGCGAAGGCGTCGATGAGTTTTTGCAGCAGCTCGCGGCCGCGGCGCGTCACCTCCGCGGCCAGCTCGCCGTCGCCGAAGCGGGCGCCGGAAAAGCCGAGGTAGCCGTAGAAGGAATTGATGAGGATCTTGAAGCTCGCCTGCCGCGCCTGGGCCTCGGCGCGCTCGTCCGCGGTGGGCGCGGAGCGCGCGAGCTGCTTGTAGCGCAGGCGGTATTCGCGCAGCTTGCGCAGCAGAGGGATGAAGACGCCGAGCGCGTCGTTGCGCGGGTTGCGATCCAGCAGCAGCAGGAGGCTCGGGTAGAGCGAGGCCACGTCGAAGTGCAGCACGTGGCGGAAAACGCCCTCGTGAAAGCTGCGCGTGTAGCCGCCCTCGAAAGGCGCGACCTCGGGTGGAACCGGGCAGGCCTGCCGCGCGTGGTAGTAATGCTCGAGGAACAGCAGGTCGATCTTGCCGGTGTTGCCGCGAAGCGTCGCCTCCTGGAGCAAAACCGGGAAGGTTTTCACCTGCTCGAAGTAGGTGGGCAACAGCACGTCGGCCACGCCGGCCGTCTCGCGCAGGTCGTCGCCGAGGTAGGCGAGGAACTTTTCCCGGTCCTCGCGAAAAGTCGCCGCGATCCGGTCGCCCGCGAGGTAGGTCCGCTCGTCCTCGTCGTTGGTGACGCCGAAGTAGACGGCGACCTCCTTTAACCCGTAGCCCGTGAGCTCGCGCGCGGTGATGTCGTGCAACTGCACGAGCAGATAAGTGTCGATCACGGTGCGCCCGGGCAGATCGCAGCGGGGAAAGTCCACCCAGCGTTCGGCGACCTTCAGGCGGCTGTTGCGGAATTTCGCCTTCTGCCCGAAGCGTCCCCAGGCGCAGGGCACCTTGTGGCGCTTGGCCCGCAGGCGCAGGTAATCGAGGTCGAACTTGAAGAGATTGTGCCCCTCGATCGTGTCGGGATCGAGCTCCGCCAGGGCGGCGTTGAGGCGCTCCAGCAGCGTCTTTTCCGCCTCGTCGGTCTCGGCTTCCAGCACCAGGAAGCGCGCCTCGCCGCCGCAACGCAGCCCGATGGCGAGCACGCGGTCGTCGGCTTTGCCGGCGTCGCTGAAGGCGCCGTCGGACGAGCCCGTCTCGATGTCGAGCTGGCAACGGCGCAGACGAGAAAAGGGCAGTCGGTCGAAAAGCCGGTTGCGCGTCTGGAGCAGCCACTGGCTCTCGAAAGGTTTCACGACGTCGAGACCCCTGGCGCCGGCGGCTTTCACGGCGGCGAGCCAAGTCTCGAAGGCGGACAGCGAGTCCGCGTGCGCCAGCCGCGCGAAAAAACCTTCCCCGGCGAGGGCCTCGATCCCGACGCCCTCGCCCGCGGGGAACTCTCCCGCCCCCAGCCACGCGAAGGGACGCAAAACCTCCGCGCCGCTTTCGCGTCCGCCGCCGGCGACCTCGCGGGAGACGTGGACCGTCCCCGCTTCGTCGACCCATAGCCCGCAAAGCGCGCCCGACATGAGCGGCCCGTCTTATCCGCCAATCTTGGTGTAGACGGAATAAACCGCCACGAACACCAGCGCGATCGCGACCGCCATGAACACGGTGGCCTTCTCGCGGCGGCGGAAACCGATGCCGGCCAGCGCGGAGAGACCGAGCCAGGCGACGAGCTTGATCCAGACCCACAGCGGCCAGGCGCCCTTGCCGACGCCGACCACCTTGGTGATCAGGCCGAAGCCGCTGATGAACATGAGCAAAGAGGCGATGCCCGTGATCATGAGCACTTTTTTGCGCGACTCGGCGGGAGCCGCGAAGGCGTAGAACGTGAAGCCGGTGAGGACCAGCAGGGAGAAGACGTGAAGGATATGGTAGAACGTGATGCTCATTTGGAAAAGTGGACCGCCTTACCAAAGCCGGCTCCGCGCGCGCCGCCAGCGCCATTTTCGGCGCCGGACCTCCATCGCCTTGCCGTGGAAAAAATTAGTGACACCCCGCCTGCGCCGTATGCCCAAAGGCCTCTAACCTTTTTAAGTTTAAGTGGGAGCCGCCGCGCGCTGGTTAGCTGTCCGATTTACGGCCTAGCTGTGTGCGCCCGGTTGATGGCTCCCGGATGGATTCAAAGGCAAAGAGCGTATAAAGGGCACCTCGAACGCCGCCGGGTGTCGCCATCAACCGTAGGTCGCCCCGCCCCTCCGTCAACTCCTTGGGACGGGAACCGCCCTACTTTTTCCCGGAGATTTTCCCGCGCACAAGCCCGCGCATCGCCCAAAGCGCGAAACCGGCGCACGCCGCGACCGCCAGACCGGGCCTGGCCGCGTGGGCGGCCGCTCCCCACGCCAAAAGACAAACGGTGGCGGCGAACAGATCGCAAAGGCGGCGCGCCCCCGCCTGAAATTGAAACGAGGCCAAGGCCGCCCACGTGGCCAAGCCCAGCGCCAGCGAGATCGCCCCCCAAGCTCCCCCGGGCACGAGAGTCGCAAGCACCGCGCCGAGCATCTGGTTGAATTCGAGGAAGACCGCGCCCAGCGCGGTGACGATCAGCGGCCGAGCCGAGGCGTCCGTCCCCGCTTCGGCGGAAAGCCGAAACGCCAACGCGCACCCCGAGCAGCAAAACACCGGCCGGTCCCGCGACGCGCTCGCGGAGGCGAAGGGCAGGCCGCAGTGCGTGCAAACCAACTTCATGAACCGGGAGAGGCCAGAACCGAGAGGAAAGCGTCCGAACCAGACGGCGTCGCGCCGCGGCGGACTGTTTCGGCACGCGCCATCTCAGGCGCGCTCCTCGCCGTCTTCCTCGTCCGCCTCCTCGTCCTCGGAAGGATCCGCCTCATCCGAGGAACCGCGCAGAATGGCGGAATCGAGGTGCTGGATGATCAGCTCCTGGATCGTGCCGAGAAAAACGTAGCACATGTAGGGCTTCTGCAGGTGCTCGGGCAGGTTCTCCAGCTCCACGCCCCCGCTTTCGAGCTGCTCGTCCTCGAGCGCCTTCAGGTCGTGGCGACGCAGGCGAAGCCGCAACGCGGAGCAGGCCCGCACGATGATCTCCGCGTTGTCCTCGTCGAAGGCGACCACGCCGTTGACGAAGAAATCGCTGTTGAAAAGCCCCATGAGGGCGTGGAGCTCCTCCTGCTGGCCGGCGAGCAGCTCCGCCTTCCACTCGTCGCGGAAATCCGCGTCGATGTCCTCGAGCGAAAGCGGCGCGGCGATCTGCGCCTCGAGCACGTCGCTGGAGGCCTTCATGAGGTCGAGCAGCGGCGCGACCACGCTCAGGCTGAGCTTCACCTCAATGCGTTTCATCGGATTCGAGGACGGCGGTGAGGTGCCACTGCTGCAAGGCGAAGGCGTAGAGCTCGGCCTGCTCGCGCAGGCCCGACCAGACAATGGAGCGCCCCTGCTCGTGCACCTCGAGCATGTGCTTGCGCGCGACCTGCTCGGAGAAGCCGAAGACCTTGCGAAACACGAGCACGACGTAGCTCATCGTGTTCACCGGATCGTTCAGGACCACGACGCGCCAGGGCCCCTGCGGCGCAAGCTGCGTCCGGGTCTCGGCGATCTCGCCCGGCGAGACCATGGGGCGCGTGCCCGCCATGCGCGGCGGCTCCGCGATCTCCACGGTCGAATTGGACAACGCAAACGACATCAGGCGGCGGCCCCCTGCGCGGCGGCGCGAACGAGCTCGGCCAGCTTGGCCTCGGCCTCGGCGACCGGAACCTTTTGCACGTCCTTCGACGCGCGGGGCTTTACCTCGATGATACCGGCTTGAAGGCCCTTGCCGCCGATCACGACGCGCAGCGGCACGCCGATCAGGTCGGCGTCCTTGAACTTCACGCCCGGGCGCTCCTCGCGGTCGTCGAGCAGCACATCGGCGCCCGCGGCCTCGGCGGCGGCGGCGAGTTTCTCCGCCATGGAGACCGCCTCGGGCAGCTTCGGGTCGAGCAGGCAGATGAGCACCTGGAAGGGCGCTACCGCCCAGGGCCAG
>JAIXVY010000265.1 GCA_027482505.1 Opitutaceae bacterium
GTGAACTCGTTGACGTAGTTGAGCCACAAGGCGGGCGTGGCGTATTCGTCGCCGTGGCGAAACTCGCCGGCGCTGCGGTCGGGGATGCCGATCTCCCACACGAGCGGGCCGGCCTGGCGGGGCACGGCGAGCGGAATCACGCCGAGGTCGCGGGACTCGCCCGGGGAAAAGGTGTGGTCGCCGAGCTGGAATTCCTCCACCGCGCCGGTGCCGGGCGTGGCGCCCTCGCTGTAAACGGTGAGGCGGTAGGTCTCGGGGCCGCCGCCGTAGGGGGAGGTGGTCTGGATGTCGGGGATGGTGAAGGAGCCGTCGGCGGCGGCGCGCACCCAGTATTGGTAGCGGTCGGCCTGGAACTGCCAGTTGTCGGAGGCGTTGGGCTGGCCGGAGTCGGGCGCGGCGAGGCCGACCCACGCGCCGTCGGCGGAGACGGCGGGGCGAAGCGTATCCGAGAGCGTGATACGGCCGGCGAGCGTGGCGCGCCGGGCCTGGGGCTGGTAGGCGGCGTGGGCGACCCAGGCGTAGGGCCAGGCGGCCTTCTCGGCCTCGGCCTGGGCCCGGGCGTCGGCCCAGGCGGCCATGCCGTCGGGGAGGCCGTTGAAGTAGAGGCCCCACGGGCCGATGACCTTGGTCCAGGCGGCGCCGGCGGGAATGGAGACGGTGCGGTTGCTGTAGTGGTTGCTGATGGGCTGGTGGTAGACGAGGCCCCAGCCGTGGACGTATTCGCGGCGGGTGGGGCCGTTGTTGCCCGACTCGTGGCTGCCGACGACGACCCACTGGCCGACGTCGTTGACATCGCTGGCGCGGCCCCAGGTGCCGTAGCGGTGGTAGGCGATGTTGTAGGAGTATTTGCCGGTGAGCTGGCCGTTGAACGGGCCGCTGGTGAGGCGGTTGATCTCGCCGGGCAGACCGGGGACGGTGACGGCCTTGCTGGTGTCGAGGTAGTTTGGCTCGAGGGAATTTCGGCGCAGGCGGACGCCGTTCAGGCTGAGGCCGAGTTTGACGTTGTCGTCGATGTAGAGGTTTTCGCAGAGGAAGTCGGTGGACCCGTGGGCGACGGGCCAGATCATCTGGATGAAGCCGAGATCGGCCTGCGGATAGGAGGCGGGGTGGTCGAGGACGGCGTGGACGTAGAGCATGGAGTCGCCCCGGCCGAGGGTGTAGTGGAGCTCGACGTCCATCGGCAGCTTGTGGATGGAGGCGGAGTAGGGGCGGCGATAGATCAGGGAGCGGCGCTCGGCGTCGCCGGTGGCGGCGGAATAGCTGGTGCCTGCGGTGCCATCGGGGAACCAGTAGTAGTAAATCTCGGTGTGGTTGCCGAAGCCGCCTGTGCCGACGCCGGACTGGCTGACCATCTCGACGCCGTTGGCGGCGGGTGTGCCGGGGAGGCCGGGTTTGAGGTAGCGGATGGACTGGACGTTGCCGGCGGGGCTGATGATCGCGCGGATGATGCCGTTGTCGAGAAAGCGACAGGTCTGGTTACGGTAGGTGACGGTGCCGGTGGTGACGGCGGCAAGGATGGAGGGGTTGTTGCCTCCCGCCGTGTTGGCTCGCAGGTGATTCGTCAACACGGCCACGGCAAAGAGAATCAGGCGAAGAAAACGTGGTGAAGCGGACATTGAGCGGGGTTTGTCGGGGTGTTAAAATGTCAGACAACATCAAGCAGGCAGAAGAGCGTATCGTGAAGGCTCCAGCCTCGATTTACTTATTGCGTTATTTTCATGAAAAAAATCAGGATGCGGCGTGTCTATTGTAAAAGTTGCCGCCAAGGCCGGAGTTTCGATCGCGACTGTTTCGCGGGTTTTGAATGGATCGCGCCTGGTGAACGAGGTCACTTCGCGCCGCGTTACCGAAGCTATGCGGGAACTAAACTATAGCGTGTCTTCCGCCGGCAAGAGGCGCGGGCGAAAACCCAAGCCGAAGCAGGACTTAAGATACGGGACGGTGGGGTTTTTATGGACCGCGCCGCGGCTCTCTTCGTCGTCGCTGACGGGCGTGGAAATGTTGCAGGGCGCGTCGGCTGCTTTGCGGACGCACAAAGTCAGTTTATTGGTCGATCATCTGGGGCAAGACGGACGCCTTCCGGCCGCGGTCGAATCGGGTGAAGTGGACGGTTTGCTGGTGCACGGGCCGGAGCCTTCCGCCGATGTTTCCCGCAAGCTTAGCAAGCTGCCTGCGGTATGGCTGCTTTCCCCGGGCTCGACCCGTTGGGGGGATCGGGTGCGGCCTGATCATGAGAGATTGGGCATGGATGCCTTGGAGTATTTCGTCTCCGCGGGGTGCAAACGCATCGTTTGCGCGACCTATGCCCCCAAGCATGGAGCCTTTTATACCTTAAGGGCGTCAGGCTTCGTCCACCAAGCCAAGGAGCACGGCATCGATTGCGAGATACTGGGGCTTAACCTTGAGCCGCAGATGAGCCACGCCACGCGGTTTCGCGCCGCAGCCCAGATTGCCGATGAAATCTGCGCATTGAGACCAAGGTTGGACGGTCTGTTTGTGGCCAACGAGCTGGGCGGTTACCTGCATGAGCAGCTAACGCGCAAAGGGGTGCGTCCCATGAAGGATTTCGTGATGGTCGCCGGCGATCGGGATTTCGCGCCTCAGCATTTGGAGCCTCCCCCCGTGCTCGTCACTGTGCATGGCTTCGAGCTGGGGCGCCTTGCGGTGGATCTGCTGCTTTGGAGGCTTTCCAATTTGTCCGTGCCCAGGGTCACCAAGCTATTGGCGTCATCGCTAGAGCCGCCTGCGCAGGTTGGCGGCGGCGGGTGACTTTGCCTGCAAAAA
>JAIXVY010000464.1 GCA_027482505.1 Opitutaceae bacterium
CCGCACGCGACACGGCAGGCAAAAGACTTGAGCCGTTTCGCGCGCGGCTCGTTGACACGGCTCATGTCCAATTCGAAACCGACTTCGCCTTCGCGCAACGCCCGCCTAGCCCTCCGCGCCGCGCTCATCGCCTCCGGCCTCTGCGCCGCGCCCGCCGCCTCCGCTCAGCTCTCCGTGATCTATGGCCTGAATTTCGACGCCCCGACCACCCCGTGGGCATCCACCGGCACGGTGACCTTGGGCGGTGTGCTCGGCGCCCCGGTCCTTCAAAACACCGATCTCGCACCCGGCATCGGCAACACCTACTCGGCCGTCTTCGACGGCAACCAGTTCGGGTTCGGCGGCAATTTCGCCGGCCTCGACACTGCCACCACCGGCTACGGCCTCCAGATCTGGGTCAAAAACCCGGGCTCCACCTTCCCGTCGTATTTTTGGCAAAACATCGCCTCCTTCGGCTACTCCGCCGACAGCGGCCAACGGCTGAATGAAAACGGCATCGCCGTGGGTCTATACGAAGGAGCCTATTACGGTGCATCAAACCGGGCGCTGGGAGACGCGGGCGAAGGGTTTCCCGCCGTGCGCAGCGCGATCGCCCCGGGCGGGGCCGGCTCCATCAACGGCTGGGATCATCTTGCGTTCATCGCCGAAGGCGCGGGGGGCAGTCTTTACGTCAACGGCGCCTTCCAAGGCAGCCGCGCCCTGCCGGAACTCACCGCTCCCGGCAGTGTATGGCATCTCTTCGCCGGGCTCGACGGTTACCCGGCCTACACCGGACTAGCAGACGACCTGAAGTTGTTCACTTTTTCCGTGGGCACGTTCAGCGCCGCGCAGCTCGACTACGCCATCGTCACCCAGATCCCGGAGCCCTCCGCCTTCGCGGCCCTCTTCGGCGCCGGGGCGCTCGCCTTCGCGGCCGGCCGTCGCCGCTCGCGAGTCCGGCGCTGATCGCCCAGCTCTTCCTCACACCGCTGGCGTCCTGGCCACCACCCCGAAGAAAACGCCGGACGCTCCGATTTCCCCACCGGACATTCTTCCACTCCCACCGGACATCACGTCGTGAAAATTCGACCGGGAGGAAATCCTGCTGGGTAATCATTATCTCTACACACATGCGCTTCAAAACCACCCCCTCGCTTCGTCTCGCGCTCCTGCTCTCCGGTTTCGCCGCCGCACCGCTCCATGCCCAGTTCGAATACGTCAGTTCGGGCGGCACCTTTCGCACCGACGCGGTCAACCTCGCCTCGGGGGCGACCGCGATCGGTCAGGACGAATATGGGGTTCCCCACTTCATCGCCAACATCAACGACGGGCTCTACGGAAACGCGCATAGCTGGTTGGGCGGCAACCAAGGCGATGTTTATTTCGAGTCGGATTCAAATTCCTGGGTGGGCGTCAGCTTCGCCGCGCCGCAGACCATCGCCTCGTTCGCCTTCGGCCGGGACAACACCGGCGTGTTTGGAGATCGAGCCGGGGGACCCTATCTGATCCAGGTGGACCAAGGCGGCGGATTTACGTCTGTCGGCGTCCTCCACTACGGGAGCAACATCACGGTGGATACGGCCGCCGTCCGTAATCTGTTTAATTTGACCACGCCGCTCACGGGCGTGCTCCAGTTCCGGATCGCCGCCACGGCGGAAGCTTATCGTTACAGCGGCAACGACGAAGAATCCGGGGATCCGATCTTTGGATTTTTCGTCACCGGCCAGGCCATCGACGAGCTGGAACTCTACTCCACCCCCGCCACCGCCATCCCCGAGCCCTCCGCCTTCGCGGCGCTGGCCGGCATGGGGTCGCTGGGCCTCGCTGCGCTGCGCCGCCGCCGCCGCGCCTAAGCCCGCGTCCGGAGCCCGCGCCCGGAGCGATCCGGGCAAAACCAACCCGCCGCAGACGACGCGCCTCGGGCACCGCCGCAAAAGCATAAAAATCGGCTGCCCACCCGCGGCCGAATCCTCCACGGTGCCGGAATGTTCGAAATCACCGGCACCATCAAAAAGCTCTTCGACGAGCAGACCTTCGGCAGCGGCTTCAACAAGCGCGAGTTCGTGCTCACGATCGAGAGCGGCCGCTTCCCGCAGGACATCAAGTTCGAGTGCGTGAAGGACAAGATCGCCCTCCTCGAAGGCCTCGAGCCCGGCGCCAAGGTGAAGGTCTTCTTCGACCTCCGCGGCCGTGAGTGGAAGGAAAGCTACTTCGTGAACCTCAACGCCTGGAAGATCGAGGCCGAGGGAGCGGGCGAATCCTCCGCTCCGGCCCCGCGCGCGAAGGGATCGCCCGCGACCAAGGGCAAGAAGCCCGCGCCCGCCACGGACGATGACGGCGCGCCCCTGCCCGCCGAGCCCGGCGAGACGGTGCAGGACGAAGACGTGCCGTTCTAAGCGTGTAAAAGGTGGAACGGATTGTCCCCAATGCGTTCCCGCCCTCGGATAGAGCGCGTTGAGGACAACGCGCTCCACCTCGCCTCACTTCCGGATCTGATAACCGGCGGCGCTCAGATCGGCCTGCACCTTGTTGAAGGCGGCGTTGACCTCGTCGTCGGTCAACGTGCGGTCGGCGGCGCGGAAGGTCAGCGAGAAGGCCAGGCTCTTCTGGCCCTCGGGCACGCCCTTGCCGGTGTAGACATCGAAGACTTCCACGCCCTCGAGCGCGAAGGCGGCGCCCGCGGCGGCGCGGGCGTGCTTCGCGATGATCTTCTGCACGTCGATCGCAGGCGTGGCGGCGGGCACCACCACCGCGAGGTCCCGCAGGGCGGCGGGCTGGAGGCCGAAGGGCTTATAGCTGCGGCGCTCGGCGTCGCTCGTGACCTTCTCGGAGACAATGGCGAAAAAGCCGGCGTAAACCTTGCCGGTGATGCCGAGAGCCTTGAGGTGCGCGAGGCTCACGAGGCCGAACTGGGCCATCCAGCCGTGCTCGATGTTGCCGGCGGTGGCGGCGTGGCCGGCCTGCCAGGCGCGGGCGGCGTCGCTGCCCTCGGCGATCAACGCGGTGGGCTGGCGGTCGAGCTCGATGCCGGCGAGGCCGGAGATCGTCGCGGCGTGACGCTTGGCGGTGTAGAAGTCGGCCGCCTCGCGGGCGCGCCAGGAGCGCTCACCGGTCTCGTCAGCGATGACGAAGGCGACCGCGACGCACTCGGAGAGCTGGCCCTTGCGTTCGAGGAAGACGCGGCCGGTCTCGAAGAGGCGCGAGGCCGCGACGCCGCGCGATTGGTTGAGCGCGAGCGACTCGAGCAGGCCGCCGACAAGCGTGGAGCGCAGGTGCGACTGGTCATCGACAAAGGGATTGGCGAGCGCGAGCGCGGCGGTCTGCGCGGACGTGGCCCAGGCGGCGACCTCCTTGGCCGGGCGCAGCGTGTAGTTCACGCACTCGTGGAAACCCGCGCCGACGAGGGCGGAGGCGGTCGCGCGGTTGAAGAGCACGATGGCGTCGTCGTTGCCCACGAGGCCGGGCGACTGGATGACGGAGGACGGAATTTTCTCGGTGCCGTAGAGGCGCACGACTTCCTCGACGAGGTCGATCGGGCGCTCGAGGTCGTCGCGCCAGCTCGGGATGGAGAAGGTCCAGGCCGGGCCGCGGTTCTCGGTCGGGTCTTCGCGGGTGACGACGAGTTCGAGGCGCTCCAGCGAGGCGCGCATGTCGTCGGCGGGGATGTCGAAGCCCAGCTTCTCGTTGATGTAGGCGGGCGTGACGGTGATCTCGCGCTCCCAGGGCGGCACGGAACCGACGCGGTGAATGGGACCGGCCACGGCGCCGCCGGCGTGGGCGAGCACGAGGTCGATGAAGCGGTGCGCCGCCTCGTCGAGCGAGTGGACGTCGATGCCGCGCTCGTAGCGGTAGGAGGAATCGGAGGCGAGGCCGAGGCGCTTGGAGGTGGCGCGCACGGACTGGCGCTTGAAAGCGGCGACCTCGAGGACGAGGTCGGTGGTGTCGGCGGAGACGCCGGAGTTTTCGCCGCCCATGATGCCGGCGATGACGACGGGCTTTTGCGCGTCGGCGATGACGAGGACGTGCGGGTTGAGCGCGCGCTCCTTGCCGTCGAGCGTGACGATCTTTTCGCCCTCGGCGGCGTGACGGACAACGATCTCGGCGCCGGCGAGTTTCTTCGCGTCGAAGGCGTGCACGGGCTGGCCGTATTCGAGCATCACGTAGTTGCCGATATCGACGATGTTGTTGATCGGGCGCAGGCCGACGGCGGCGAGACGGCGCTGGATGAACTCGGGCGAGGGGCCGACTTTCACGCCGGTGATGACGGTCGCGGTGTAGAGCGGGCAGTCCTTCTCGGCGGTCACGCGAACGGACTTGAGCAGGTCGGCGCGCGCGGAGGCGGCGATCTTGGCCGGGGTGAAGGACACCTCGGGATAGCGAAGCTCCTTCTTGAACCAGGCGGCGAGTTCGCGGGCGATGCCAAGGTGGCTGAGCGCGTCGGGGCGGTTGGGCGTGACCTCGATGTCGAAGACGGTGTCGCCGGCGGGGAGCACGTCGTTGATCGGCGCGCCGAGCGCGGGCTCGCCGGAGAGGAGGAGGAGGCCCTGGGCGTCCTCGGCGATGGTGAGCTCCTTGGCAGAGCACATCATGCCGGCGGAGAGCTGGCCGCGGACCTTGGACTCCTTGATGACGAAGTCGCCGGGGAGGACGGCGCCGGGGAGGGCGACGGGCACGCGGTTGCCGACGTCGCAGTTGGGCGCGCCGCAGACGATGGTGCGGACGCCGCCGTGGGCGGGGCCGACGTCGACGGTGCAGACGGAGAGCTTGTCGGCGTTGGGGTGCTTGTCGCGGGTGAGGATCTGGCCGACGACGACGTTGGAGAGCTTGGGCGCGCCGGTGCGGATGACCTGCTCGACCTCAAAGCCGACCCAGGTGATGGCGCGGGAGATGTCGTCGTCGGAGATGCCGGCGAGGTCGACGTAGTCTTGGAGCCAGGAGCGGGAGAGTTTCATTTTTTCAAAGGGGAGTTTTTAGCCACGGAGGGCACGGAGCTCGGACACGGAGGGCACGGAGCAGAGAAAACCAAGGAGTTGGAGGTGAATTAAACTCCGTGTTCTCCGTGTCTGCGCTCCGCGGGCTCCGTGACTAATTGAGATAAATCAGGCGAACTGCTTTAGGAAGCGGACGTCGTTTTGGTAGAAGTAGCGAATGTCATCGATGCCGTAGAGCAGCATGGCGAGGCGCTCGAGGCCCATGCCGAAGGCGTAGCCGCTCCAGACCTCGGGATCGTAGCCGACGTCCTTGAACACGATGGGGTCGACCATGCCGCAGCCGCCGATCTCGATCCAGGGCTTGTTGACCTTGGGCAGGTGCGTGGCGCTCAGGTCCACCTCGAAGCTGGGTTCGGTGTAGCCGAAGTAGTGGGGGCGGAAACGGGTCTTGGTGTCCTTGCCGAGGAGGGAGGCGAATATGTAGTCGAGCAGGGCCTTC
>JAIXVY010000070.1 GCA_027482505.1 Opitutaceae bacterium
CACCACCGCCGACCACACCACTTGGCCGCGCAGCGTGTCGTCATCCGTGGCGTAAACAATGAACCGAACGGTATCGCGATTGCGCTGCCAATAATCGTCCACCGGACGCCAGTCGAAGCTCAGGGTGTAGGTGTCCCCGGGCTGTATGATGTGGGTCGTTATCTGACTGTGGGCCAATCCGGTAAATTCCTTTTTTTCAGCATCATAGCGATCCGAAACTCCGGCCGAATAAGCACCGGCAATGACGTTTTTTTCGGAGCGCGCCCCAGTGCCTTGGTTCAAGCCCTTGCCAAGGTTATACCATCCCGGCGTGCCCCAAAAGGAGACGTTCGCCCCGCTTTCAAAATCCCCGTTCGTCACCAGATTTTGCGGGGTGTCGGCCGCCAGGCGGAGCGAGGCCAAAACGATTGCGGCGTATAACGGGGTTTTCATGGTGATCAGGGGTGGGGCAGATCGTGCTTAACTAAGTGTATTGCGTTCTTGGCCGTGCGTTTGGGTGCCGGCCGACCTCCCCTACGGGAGTCCTCGGACCGACACCAAAATAAGCCGCGAAACGAAGGCTGTTCCAATTTTGTTCGATAATTGTTCTATTTGATGCTTGATGGGTCAAACAAAAATTGAACGCTGACACGGCCACAGGCGGAAACCCCCTTCGCGCCTCCACTCCCGCCATCGGACGTTTTTGTCTATGTTTACCCTACTGCGTTTAGGTTTCGCGCTCGGCGTTTTGCCGATGCTGGTATCGTCCCTTTCCGCGGGGCGCCCAAATGTCGTCGTCATTCTGGCCGACGAACTCGGCTACGGGGATGTCGGGTTCAACGGAGGCAGCAGCATCCCGACGCCCAACCTGAACCGCATCGCGGCCGGCGGCGTGGTGGCCGCCAACGCCTACGTGGCGAGCCAGAACAGTTCGGCCAATCGCGCCGCCCTCCTGACGGGGCGCTATCCGAACCGCTTCGGCTACGAACGCTCCGTGGCGTGGCGTCCGCAGGATCCGACGGCGGGACTGCCGCTTTCCGAAAAAACCCTGGCCGAGGCGCTTCGCCCGCTCGGCTACCAGTCCGGCTTGGTCGGAAAGTGGCACCTTGGGGCGCACGACAGTTTTCACCCAATTAATCGCGGCTTCGATTTTTTCTTCGGCTATCTGGGCGGCGCGCATCGCGCGTTTCCGGAAGAGTTCGACGTGCAATACACCCACGACGCGCGCAACGAGGCGGACAGCCACCACACCTGGCTCCTGCGCGGCATGCAGCCGGTGCGCACCGAGCGTCACCTGACCGAGGATCTGAGCCTGGAGGCCCTGGAATTCATCCGCGGCCAGACCGGCGCGCCATTCTTCCTCTATCTCTCTTATAACGCGCCCCGCTCCCCGCTTCAGGTGCGCGACACCGAACTGGCGGCATTCGGCCACATCAAGGACGAGAAGAGGCGCAAATACGCCGCGATGATCGCGATGATGGACCGGGGCGTGGGGCAATTGCTCGACCTGCTCGACTCGCTCGAGCTCGCCGACGACACCCTGCTCTTTTTCACCTCGTCGCTCGGCGGCGACATCCCGGCCACCGGCGCTTACAACGGCCCCGTGCGCGGCACCCGCGGAGAACCGTGGGAAGGCGGCATCCGGGTGCCTTTCGCCATGCGCTGGCCGCGCGTGCTGAAGGGCGGCGCGACCTACGCCAAGCCGATCTCGGTGCTCGATATCTTTGCGACCGTCTCCGCCGCCGCCGGCATCCCCGCCGATCCCGCCCGTCCGGTCGACGGCGTCGATCTGGTGCCGTTTCTCAAGGGCGCGAACGACTCGGCGCCGCATCAACGTTTATTCCTGCGTTTGCAGGACGCCGACCTCCACGTCGTGCGCGAGGGAAACTTCAAACTCGTGAAGACGAAGACCGATCCGGAGCCCGCGCTCTTCGATCTGACCAAGGACCCGAAAGAGCGGCAGAATATCGCCGACACCCAGCCCGATATGGTGCAGTCCATGAAGGAAAGCTATCGGGCTTGGAACGCGCAGATGATAAGCCCCGCCATTCCAGGCGTGAGCCCCGGGGAGTGGACGCGGAGCCGGCGCTGAGCTTCCCGCCCCGAAACCCCTCAGCCCACCGATAAACTTCTCCGTCAACCGAAGACAACCCCTTCCCCGAAAAAATGAATCGTCGCGCTTTTCTCACCCTGTCCGCCACCGCCGCCCTTTCTCTGGCGGTTCCTGCCTACGCCAATCGCAGCAAAAGTTCCGCGGCCGCGGAGAGAGAGCGGAAGCCGGGAAAAACCGCCTCGGGCTCCCGGAAAAAAGGCCTGGGACGCTCCACGAAGAACACCGGCTGGGCCGAAAACCTCGCCGAGCTCCGCTGCAAGTGGTTTTACACCTGGAATAGCGTCATTCCCGAGGGCATCCCTAAAGGCACGGAGTTTATCCCGATGATCTATCGCCATCGGGGCGACGCGCAGGCCATTCTCGATGCCGGCCGGGCGGCGAAAAAAGCCGGCATCACCGAGCTGCTCGGCTTCAACGAGCCCGACGCCCCGAAACAGGGCAACATGAGCGTAGCGGACGCGCTCGACGCGTGGCCCCTCCTGATGGAGAGCGGCCTGCGCCTCGGCAGCCCGGGCTGCGTTCACCCGGACAAGAAATGGATGATCGATTTCATGGCCGGCGTGGAGCAGCGAAAGCTCCGCGTCGACTACGTCTGCGTGCACTCTTACGGCGGCCCCAACGCCGAGGCCCTGGTGGCCCGGCTGGAAAAAATCCACCGGATGTTCAACCGCCCGATCTGGATCACCGAGTTCGGAGTCGGCGACTGGGAGGCCAAAAGTATCGGACAAAACCGACACAAGCCCGAGACCGTTCTTCGCTTCATGGAGAAGGTCCTGCCCATGCTCGACAAACTGGACTTTGTGGAACGCTACGCGTGGTTCCCCGCCAAGACGACGAGCATTCCGCTGACGACCAGCGCGCTGCACGACGCCGACGGCAAGCTCACCCGCCTCGGCGAGTGCTATCGCGACGCCTGAGGTCGGGACGCCCTCTCCACCGACTCGCGTCAGGTCGCCTAGCCCCCGCGACGCGGCCCGAACCCCGACTCAAACCGATTTTTTCGCCGCTCATGATTCGTCGCCTGCCCATGCCCCTGTTTTCCCGTCTTCGTTCCCTGTCGCTCCCGGCTTCCCTCTTGCTGCTGGGCGCGGCGATCGCGCCCAGCGCGTCGTGGGCGCAAGCCCGTCCGCTGCCCGCATCGTGGATCGACCGCTCGTCCGAGCGCGGCGTGGACCCCGCCTTCGGCCCCTCGCCGATCGCGCTCAACCAAATCGGCTTCGAGACCGCGCGCCCCAAACGCTTCACCGCGCCCAAGGCTCCGGACGGCACACGGTTCTCCGTGCGTCTTGCAAGCGGCGGCAAAGCGCTGTTCAGCGGCACGGTGACGGGCGGCGTGGGCGACTTTTCCGCCCTTCGCCCCGCCGACTCCGCGGAGCGCTACGTGGTGGAGATGCAAGGCGACGACGCGAAACCCGTCGTGAGCGATCCCTTCCTCATCCGGGCCAACCTCTACCATGAACAGTTCTGGCAGGGCGCGGTCGATTTCCTCGTCGACTCCCGCTCCGCGATCGGCACCCACCCGAGCGCCTACGGAGGCTGCCCCTGGCGCGATGGCACCTACTACGACGCCATCCTCCCCGCGCTGGTGCTGTTTTACCTCTCGGATCCTGATGCTGCAAAAGCCATGCCCCGCCAGATCGACTGGTCGGCGGAAAAAACACGCTTCACCGCGCCGGGCTTCAAGTTCGACGACAAGGACCCCGGCGCGAAGGGCTTCATGAACTCCGTGCGCGCCTACTACGATCTCGACGCGCCCGCGGCCGACGCGCCCGACGTGGTCAAGCTGATCCACTGGGGCGCCGGCTTCTACCTCGTAAATCCGCTCACCCAGGATCCGTCGAAAGATCCGGACAAGTGGAAGGTCCACCCGCAGACCGTCGAGCAGGTCGCCTACGTCGTGTGGGCATGGCCGGTGCTGAAACAGTGGCTGCCCGAGTCGTTCTACCTGCGCTGCCGCGATTTTGTATTCGGAAACTGGAGACCCTCGCTCGGCATCAGCCCGTGGTGGGAAACCTCCACCTACCTCGCCCCCGAGGACCTGAACGAGGGAAACCCGATGGGCGGCCTGCTCCACCCCTACAAGGGGCGCCACGCCCCCGGCCACTCCATCGTGCCCAACCTGCTCATGCACGAGATCGCCAGGCGCG
>JAIXVY010000516.1 GCA_027482505.1 Opitutaceae bacterium
GGGAAGAAGGAGGCGGCGAGCTCGGCGGCGGAGAGGACGACGTTGTTGTCGGCCAAGGCGGAATTGTAGCCGACTGCGGCCTCCCAGTCGTCGGGCATGCCGTCCAGATCGGCGTCGGGCGGGGCGGGCTCCGAGGCGAGGGCGGCGAAGGCGGAGCCGGTGGAGAGGCCGAGCTCAAGGGGATTGGAAATGATGCCACGCTGGAGGGCGGCGGCGCGGGAGACGCAGAGGGCGGTGATTTCGTCGCGAAGGGGGCGTGGGCCGATCTCCAGGCGGAGCGCGCCGGTCTTGGAGAGGATTTTCTTGTAGGCCGTCATCCGCGACGAGACGGAGACGGGAACGCCGACGACGGCGCCGGCGGTGTCGCCATTGGCGGTCTGGGGCCAGGCGGAGGCCACCTGGTCGTAGCCGGTGGCGGAGACCATGGCGTAGTTGGTCTTGGATACGTCGAGCACGCCGTTGTTGTTTCCGTCCAAGGCGGTGTCCGACATGTGGAGGCGGAACTTGGAGGTGCCGTCGTCGTTGGCGCCGCCGCCGTAGATCACGGAGCCGGTGGAGCCGCCGTGGGAGAAGGTGCTGCCGCGAATGTTGACGCGGTAGACGTAGCCTGCTCCGCCGGTGGTCTCGGGGGCCATGTTGAAGCCGAGATCCCAGCCGAAAGTGAGGTTATTGACCCAATCGAAGACATCGCAGCCGATTAGTTTCGGATTGCGGGTGTGGTTATTGGCCCAGAGCGAGTGATGAACAGTGGCGTGCCGCATTTTCCAGAGCCCGCCGGCGGAATGGTTTTGGAGGCCCCAGGCGTTGGTGGACCACTGGAATGTGAGGTGTTCGGGCGCGGCGCCGAACGACGACATGTTTTCGTCGGTGGAGAACATGACATCGCATTGGTCGAAGATGATGCGCTGGGAGCCGTTGACATCGACGGCGTCGGCGGCCGCGGCGGAGTAGCCGTAGCGCCAGCGGATGTGGCGGAAAACGAGGTCGTTGCCGGTGATGTTGGTGGTGTTGTTCCAGAAGCAGATGCCGTCGCCGGGAGCGGTCTGACCGGCCACGGTGATGCGGCTTTTGTCGATGGTCAGGCCGCCGCCCGAGCCGGAGGGCAGGCGGATGTGGCCGGACACGGCGAAGACGATGGTGCGGCCCTGGGCGGGGGCGTTTTGAACTCCGTAAGTGAATGAGCCGGGGCCTGATGCGGCTAGGTTCGTGACCGTATATACGTCGCCGCCGCGGCCGCCGGCGGAGATTGAGCCGAAGCCCTCGGCGCCGGGAAAGGCAGGGATCTGGGCATGCAGCGCACTGCAGCAGAGAACGGCGGAGACCAGCGTCGAAAGAAGGGAGAATCGGGAAAGAAGGCGCATCGACAGAATTCAGA
Organism: Opitutaceae bacterium; assembly: GCA_027482505.1. Classification (GTDB taxonomy): domain Bacteria; phylum Verrucomicrobiota; class Verrucomicrobiia; order Opitutales; family Opitutaceae; genus IMCC26134_A. The sequence goes on from JAIXVY010000516.1 coordinate 1,376, forward strand.
GGGGGGATGCATCGATCCGAACATCAGCCTGACGTGCGGGCTGAGGAACGAACAGGCGGGTGGGCGGTGGGGTGCCGGGCTGAGATTGAAAACGAAGTGCAGCGGACGAGCGATTGAACAACAAAGCGCCCCGGGCGCGAGGCCCGGGGCGCTTGCAGTGTGGGAACAAAGGACAGCAGGCCCGTTAGTTCAGGGTTACTCGCACGCGCAGGAAGCGGCGATTGCCGTTGGTTGGGCCGGGATCTTGGACGGTGACTTGGCCACCGGTGCCGTTGCTGGTAAACACCTGCGTCCAAGTCGTCAGGTCGTTCGAGGCCTCGACCACATAGGTAATGGACCCATCGGCCACTCGATTGAAGGTGATGGACAGCGGGTTGGCGCCGGACACGACGGGATTGGCGGAGGTGCTTGCGACCAGCGGATCGCCTCCGATCGCGTATTCGAGCAAGTTGTTCAGCCCGTCATTGTCGGGATCTGCGGTGTTTGCGCCATCGTTCGAATTTTGAGCGGAGCCGAAGTATTGCTGACGCCAGGACTCGATGGCGGACAACTGCGCGGCGGCGGTTGCCACGGCAAGCGTGGCCGAGGACTCGGTGTAAGTGTAGGTCAGCGAGTTGGCGGTTCCCGTCCAGACTCCGGGAGCGCCTGCGTTCAGGGCGAGGGAGCCGACCGACACGGAGGTGAAGCCGGGGGTGACGCCGCCGGTGGCGGAGAAGAAGGTGTAGCTCTGGCCGTCGGCGAAGGTGACGCTGGGAGCCGCGGTGATGACGAGCGCGCCGCGGTTGACGAGCGATCCGTCTACAGAAACCTGGCTGGTCGCGGCGGGAGACGCTCCCGCGGTCAGGCTGGTGGTAGCGCCCGCGGCGAGGGAAACATTGCCGGTCACGGACAAGCTGACGGGCGTGAAGGAGCCGCCGATCGAGAGCGTCTTGCCGGTCGCGTTGACGGTGCCGCTGCCGCCGAGGCCGCCCGTGAGCGAGATGCTGGCCGACGACGAGGCGCTGACGTCGATGGTCGAGCCGGAGGCGAGCGCCACCTGGCCCGCGCCGACCGTGCCCGCGTCGACGAGGCTGAGCGTGCCGGCGTTGACGGAGGTGGAGCCAGCGTAGGTGTTGGCGGTGTTGAGCACCAAGACGCCCGAGCCGGTCTTCACGAGGTTGCCGGCGCCGGAGATGCCATTGGCGAAGTGGGTGCCTTGGGTGATCGTATCCGCGCGATTAAAGGCGAGGGTGCCGTTGTTCACGATCTGACTCGCAGGCAGGATGGAGCCGGTCGTGGAGCCGTTGCCGATCTCGAGCCGTCCTGCGTTGATGGTGGTGGCTCCGGTGTAGAGATTGTCCGAGGTGAGGATCTGAGTGCCGTCGCCCGATTTGACGAGCGCGAGCACGCCGGTTCCGTCGCTCAAACGGCCTTGGAAAAAGCCGTTGGTCCCGGAAGGAGTCGAGGCGGTGAGGGTGGACGGAGAGGAGCCGTTGTTGATAATCCTGGCCCCGTCATCCACTCCGCTGCCGCCCAGGCTGGCGAATTGCTGGCTGTAGCCGTTCAGGTCGAAAATCGTCGAACCGCCCGAGTGCATGGCGAGGTTCGAGCCCGTCGGGAACTTGTTGTTCGCGCCTATGGAGATGGTTCCGCCATTGGAGAAGATCTGGGTCTGGCCGGTGTAGGTGTAGGAACTTGCGCCGGCGAGGGTGATATTGTCGCCCGCCCCGCCTGCGCGCAGAACGAGGCCCGCGCCCGCTATGCTCTCGGAGACGGTTCCGGTGAGCGTGAGCGAGGCGCCGTTCTGAACGCCGATGCGGTTGGGGTTGTTCACGTCGTTCGCGGCAAGGACGATATTGCCCTGCCACGTGCTGGCGCCGTTGTGGGCCTGGAGCGCGCCGCGCTGAACGGCGGAGCCGGTGAAAAAATAGGCTGAGGTCAGCGAGCCGCGGCCGCTGAGGGTCAGGGTTTGTCCTGCGCCGTCGGTGATTCCTCCGTCCAGGACAAAGGTCACGTCGTCGGCCGCGACGGTGATGTTGCCGGTGGTGTCGTCCGCGTTCTTTTTAATGACCGCGCCGGAGGTGATGGAAAGCGGGCCGGAGTAGGCGTGCGCGGCGCCGGCGAAGGTGGCGATGCCGCTGCCGCTCTTGGCGATGCCGGTGGAGCCGACGATCTTGCCTGCGCCGCCGAAGGTGTAGGGATTTCCCGAAGTGTTGCTGATCGCGAACGAAATCGGAGAGACATCCGACACGATGTTCACCGTGCTTCCGCCAGTGATGGTCGGGAAGTTGACCAAGGCGGGGGGAGCATAGGCTACCGCGCCCGAATTCCAGCTAAGACTGGTGGTGTCCCATCGCCCGCTTCCGGGCGTGGCGGTTTCACCCGACCAGTTGAAGGTGGTCGCGGAAGGCGAGGTGACGTTGAGGTAATAGTAACCTTCGGTCGTGTTTTCCTCCAGGGTCGCGACCATGTTGGACGGCAAGCCGGCGGTGTTGAGTTTAAGCGAGCCGGAGCCTGCTTTGGTGCCGTAGTCGAGGAGGCGGATTTCGCCGGAGACCGGGATGCTGGAGCCGGCGATGTTTACCGCGATATCGGTCGAATTGAGCGTCAGGGTAGGCACATTTATCGCCACCGGGTTGGCGGCATTGTAGACGCCGAGGTTAAAATTAAGCGCGGAGCCGGAGTGGGTGAGCGAGGACGGCTGCCAAGAGGCGGCGCCAACCGTAACCCCTAGGCCGCCTCCGTTGACGACAACGCCGCCGGCGACGGTGCTCGGACCGCCCAGGGTAAGCGTGCCGGCGCCGTTCTTCGTGATTCCGCCTCCGGTCGAGGTGGCGTGCTGTTCCAGCGGACGGGCGATGGTGATGTCGAAGCCGTTGGTGTCGATGACGGCTCCGCCCGCCATGACGTAGGCGTAGGCGACGCCGTTGGTGGGGGTGGGGTAGAACGCGGTGGTCGAGGTGCGCGCACGGAGCGTGCCGCCGTTGAAGTTCAGGAAGGTGTTGCCGCCGCCGCTGTGCACGAAGCGGTTCATGGCGAGGGTGCCGCCATTCAGATTTACCGTGCCCGTAAGGTTGTTGGTTGCAATGTCCGGCACCGTGGCCGTGCCGCTGTTAACCGTCAGGACCGAGGTGACTCCGAAGGTGAGGCCCATGGCCAGAGCCTGGCTAGTCTCGTAGGCGCCGCCATCGATGATCAACGTCGCCGAATTTCCGCTGGTGTTGCCGATGGCGTCACTGCTTCCCGAGCCAACCGTGGAAAATCGGCCGCCAGTGATGCGCATCGTCCCGCTGCCAAGCGCTCCACTGCCAATGACCAAGCCGCGATTGTTGGTTATGGTGTAGGTTGTGTTACCCAGGGCGGCGGTGTAGACGAGTTCACTGCCGCTGGCGTTGTTTACATTGAGACGATGCGAGGCGGTCACGCCCGTCTGGGCAATGCCAACGGAGTCCCAATTGACGGCATTGGACCAGTTGGAGTCGGCGGAACCACGCCATTGGTAGACTGCGGCCCAGGTTTGGCTGCTGGATAGCGCGGTGATGGCGGCAAGGATAGCTAAGGCGTGACCGGACGCGTTGCGAAGGTTGAGGCGGGAGGGTGTGAGTTTCATTTATTGGGGGCTGTGCTAAGAATTGTTGCGGAAGCAGGCGGACATCCCTGCTTCGGTGCGTGGCCAAGGGGCCGATGCGCCGACAAAACGGCGCAATAAATCCGTTAGAGATGCCGCTAATCGCACACGGTGCGTGCAGCTATCCCGAGGGTTTGCCGACAACGCGCAGCATTTGGCAAACGCGGCCGAGAGTGCGCGTGAATCGAAACTATCGCCTCATGTAGGATTGAGGCGATAAGCGAGGTGAATCGGGGGCGAAGATCTTAATCTTCCGAGAGAAAGTAGTATTCGCTGCCACCGCCGCTCATGGCGGCGCGCGCGAGGAATTTGTCCGCGGAAACCCACTTGACCGAGCCGTCAATGTAAAGGTGGTTGCCGCCGAAGGGTGCGACGCTGTCGGAGTGATTAACGCCGCCGGCAAAGTCGTTGTTCCATTTGCGGTTCAGATCGGCCGCGACGAGGCGATAGTTAATCTTGGAGTAACGAGTTTCCTTATACTTGCTTGCGACGGTGCGCCCGGTTTGGTCAGTCGCCGAGTAAACGGTGCCGGGAAGATAAATGTAGCCGATGGGTATGCCGTTGCCGCCAACCTTTATGCGATTGGCCTGGGTCATATTCGCGTTGGTGTAGGTTTCGTTCCCGCGGCAATAAAGCATCTCGAAAGTCATTCCGTAGCTAAGGAGAGCGTCTCGGTGCCGGGTCGAGAGCCATTGGAGATTAGCATTGTCCACCGTGCCGTCGGGCAAGAACTGCCGATTGTCGTTCACATATAAATTGAGGGCCATTCCCAGTTGGTGGAGGTTGCTGGCGCATTGGCTCTTCAAGGCGCGTTTGCGGACAGCGCCGACGGTGGGAATCAAAATGGCGGCCAGGATACCAATGATGGCTATGACCGTGAGTAATTCGATCAGCGTGAAGGCAGATTTTGGTGAGCGAGCTTTCATGGGGGGCA
>JAIXVY010000200.1 GCA_027482505.1 Opitutaceae bacterium
AAACCCGCCCGATCCCATCACCGCCATGGTACTGCCGTCTGGCAAAGCGCCGCTCCTGTCGCAGTGTTGCGAAAGGAACTACCAGCCCTGGGGCCCGCATCACTCGAGAACCACCAGTAGTGGTAGTGCCTCAGTCAGTTGATGCAAGGCTTGTCATGGAAAGACCGGTTTCGCAAGTGCGGCATGCAGGGCCGCGCACACTGTCACGGGAGATTCACTCCATGATGATTGGGCCATGGACAGCGCCGTCAACATTGGCGCCTGTCAGCGCGATGGCGACGATGCCGGCCGCCCCAGGCCTCTGCCCTGACAGGATCGCGGCCAGCGCGGCCGCGCCGCCAGGCTCCACCATCAGGCCGAATTCGCGCGCGGCCACGCGCATCGCATCGCGCACCGCGTCATCGGTCACGGTCATCGCGCCGCCCAGGCGGGGCGCGTTGATCGCGAAGGTCAGCGCGCCTGGCATCGGTGTCTGGATAGCGTCGCAGATGCTGCGCGCGCCGGGCGCGTTGCCCAGGCGCTGATCCGCGGCCAGCGAGCGCCGGGTGTCATCGAAGGCCTCGGGCTCCACGGCCCAGACGCGACCTTCAGGGTGCAGCGCCTCGAAGGCCAACGCGCAGCCGGCGGTCAGGCCGCCGCCGCCGCAACACACCAGCAGCGCATCGGGCCGCGCGCCCATTGCATCGGCCTGGCGCAGCACTTCGCTGCCAAGCGTGCCGGCGCCGGCGATGATGCTCCGGTCGTCATAGGGCGGCACCAGCGTCAGGCCGTACTCCACCGAAAGCCGCTGACCCAGCGCGTCGCGGTCATCGCGCTCGCGATCGAAGGTCACGACCTCCCCGCCCCAGGCGCGCGTCGCCGCCACTTTCGCGGCCGGCGCATCGGTGGGCATGGCGATGACGGCGCGCCGCACACCCAGCCGCCGCGCCGCCCACGCCACCGCCTGGCCATGATTGCCCGAGGAGAAGGCCACCACTCCCCGCTCGCGCTCCGCCGCATCCAGCAGCGAAAGACGGTTCCACGCGCCGCGCGCCTTGAAGGAGCCGGTGCGCTGCATGCCCTCCGCCTTCACCAGCAGCCGGATGCCCAGGCTGTCGTTCAGCCTTTCGCTTTCCAGCAGCGGTGTCTCGCGCAGGGTGCCGCGAATGCGCGCTTCGGCCGCCTCGATCTCGGGCCAGGTCGGTGGTTGCAGATGCCAGGGTGTCATGATCGTCATGGCGGCAGGCTGGATCGCGCGGTAGATTGAGGCAATTCGAAAATTGTCGCAGGGACATTGCCATGGCCGCCGAGGATATCGTCAACACGATCGAGGCGCGCATCCGCAGCGGCGCGCTGGCCCCCGGCGCCAGGCTGCCTACGCAGCGCATCCTGGCCGAGCAGCATGGCGTTGCGCTCAACACCGCAACCCGCGCCGTGCGGCTGTTGGCCGCGCGCGGCCTGGTCAGCGGCGAGGTCGGGCGCGGCACCTTCGTGCTGTCGCCCTCCCATGCCGACAATGTCGCCTTGCGGATCGAACCCGCGCCGCCGGGCCTGATCGATCTCGGCGGCAATGTCATGCCGCTTCCGGGCCTGGCCGCGCGCTTCGAAGCGGCGGCGCGTACCGCGCTGCGCCGTGCTCGCGATGCCCTGGCCGACTACCAGCCCCATGCCGGCCGCGCCGAGGAACGCGCCGCCGGCGCCGCCTGGCTCGCGCAGGATGACGCGCTGCCCAACGACCCCGCGCGTGTCATCATCTGCGCCGGCGCCCAGCATGCGACGATGCTGGCGCTGCTGGCCGTGGCGCGGCCCGGCGCCAGCATCGCCGTCGAGGCGCTGGCCTGGCCGGGCATGAAAGCCGTGGCCAGCGCGCTCAACCTGGAGCTGATACCTGTGCCGCTGGACGCCGATGGCATGCGCCCGCGCGCGCTGCTCCATGTCGCGGTGCAGCGCCGCATCGCGGCGGTCTACCTGACGCCAACCATCCAGAATCCTACCTCCGCCACTCTGCCGCAGCGGCGGCGCGAATTGATCGCCGCACTCGCGCGGCGGCTGGATTTTGCGATCATCGAGGATGACGCCTATGGCTTCCTCGCCGGCCCTGACGCGCCGCCGCCCATCACATCCCTTGCGCCCGAGCGAAGCTGGTATATCCGCACTACCTCCAAGGCGCTGACACCGGGCCTGAGAACGGCCTGGATGCTGGTGCCGCCGGGCCAGGAACGGCGCGCGGCGGAGCTGGTGCGCGCCACCGTCTGGACCGCACCGCCGCTGGGCGCGGCCATCGCCACGCAATGGCTGGCCGACGGCACGGCGCGCCGCCTGGTCGCCGCCAAGCGGCGCGAAGCCGCCACGCGCCAGGCGCTGGCCGCCGCTGTGCTGCCAGCGGAATGGCGGCGTCGCGCGCACCCGTATTCGATGCATCTTTGGCTGGAACTGCCGCGCGGGCTGCGCGCGGCTGATGCGGTGGAACTGGCCCTGGCCGCCGGCGTGCGCGTGACCGCCGGCGAGGCCTTCGCCATCCAGGGCGCGCCGAATGCGGTGCGCCTTGCACTTGGCAGGCCGCCGGAGCAGCGAGACCTGCGGCGCGCCTTGCTGGCGCTGCGGCAGGCCTGGGCGTGATCACTCCATCACGATGCTCGGCATGGCGGGCGCCGCCGCCCCATTGAGCTTGTCCCAAAGCCGGGCGGCGATGCGGTGATAGATGCGCGCCTCCTCGCTATCCGGCTGCGCGGCCGCGATCGGCGTGCCGGCATCAGCCAGTTCGCGGATCTTCAGTTTCAGCGGCAGCGCGCCCAGGAATTCCGTGCCCAGCCGGGCGGCTTCCTTCTCGGCGCCGCCATGGCCGAAAATCTCTTCCCGATGGCCGCAACTCGGGCAGCAGAAGAAGGACATGTTCTCGATCAGGCCGAGGACCGGCACATTCACCTTCTCGAACATGCGCACGCCGCGCCGCGCATCGATCAG
>JAIXVY010000328.1 GCA_027482505.1 Opitutaceae bacterium
CGTCCCGCGCCATTTACCTACGCGGCTCACTTTGAGCGTTAGGCATCCGACCCGATTTTTAGAGATGCATCATCACGCCGACGAAGCACCACGAACCCTGTGACGACGATGCGTTTGATAGATTGACTGAGCCGTCGACACTCGCCTCCCAGGTTGCATCCTCAGACTTCTTTCGCGCCCGTTCCTCCAGAAACCCACGCAGACAAACCGTTTCCCAGAAGTCCCCGAGCCCTCCACGCGCATGATACACAGAGAGCAGATTCGGCCTAACAACGCGGTGGAGCCAACTCCGGTAGATGTCACAGATCATGCTGACGCATGCTCTGCGCCATCTACCTCCGCGGCTCACCTTAGACGTTAGGCAGAAGAAAACCCAATGAAACTGACACGAGGCGTCTTCGCACTCCTAGTTCTATTCTTGGCCGCCTGCAGTGATCACGAACGCCGGAATGCAACAATCCAGCGGATGAATGACATCAAAGCTGCTATTGCCGCATACGAAGCAGATTTCAGGCGCCTCAATGTTTCAGATGTGCCATCTATATTTTCCCAGCTTGTTGGCGGAAACCCAAAGAAAACTTACTATATTTGGCACGCTTCTTACGAGACCGACAGATTCCTGGATGGATGGGGACATCCTTTTGGTTTCACACGAAGTGCATCCGGAAAGCTTATTATCCATTCAGTAGGACCGAATGGCATCATGGATAGCGGTCCAGGTTCCGACGATATTTTCTCAATACAGAAGTGAAAGCAGAGCTAAACGAGGGGATGGGAACAACTCCCATAAATGTCGCAGGTTGTGCTTTCGCGCGCCCCGCGACATTTCCCTCCATTGGACACGTTTGACGTTAGGCCAAATCCATGCAACCGAACACAGAAAAAGTCCGAATTCGCTACATTAGCCCCTTCTCGACGGCTATAGTTATGGCGTGCGTCGGATTTGTGCTCGCAGTCGCATTCAATCTTATCGTTCTCATTTCATATGGAGTAGCGGCACTGATTTCCATATTTTCCCAGAAAGAACAATTTGATGCCAGTTCCTTGGCCAAGTCATTAAGTTCTTTAGTCACCATGCCTATTGGCTTGGCGGTTTTTGGAGTCATATTCTCATTAGCACATAATCTAGTAGTCCGAAAGCTCGACCTCGGAATAGGAATAGAAATTCAGAAAGAAGAAAAGAAATGAGCCTAACAAAACGATGAAGCCAAGCCGGGTAGTTGTCACAGATCATGCTTTCGCAGGCCTCGCGCCAACCACCCGTCTGGACCATCTTCGGCGTTAGGCAGAAAAGCATGGCAAGGCCATCAATTAAACTACTACTGCTAGTCTTAGCCCTCTTGTTTTTTGCTGCGTTCATCTGGCCTTGGATTTACACCTACAGAAGAATGAAAGCGGCACGAGAGGTAATCGCCGCAGCATCTACAATCCAGGAGGTTACCGAACGACTAGGCCAGTTCATTATCGTTCGCGATCCAGATAAAATCAAAGGCCTAAAAGATCGATTCCCATTTGATTGCTCTCCTGATGATGCAGTATATATCAGGTCCCGCGACGGATACCCATATTGGATCATTTTGATTTCGAGTTCAGACGGAATACAAAGAGAAAATTATTATATCGGCTCCTTATGGTAGTGATTATGAAAATGAAAAATGAGCCTAACAATGCAGCAGAGCAAAGACGGGGAGCTATCACATATCATACTTACGCATGCTCTGCGCCAACCACTCGTCCGGCTCATCTTTGGCGTTAGGCAGAAATATGAAAAGACCAATTACAATAGCACTTCGTATTGTCGGCATAATATCGGGCATTGCTGGCGTCGCCACAATCGTATTTTCTATCGCGATATGCTTACGCCACGGGGCCAGCGAGAATGTGTTCATCCTGCCGATGGCAGCGTTTACGGCATTGATAGGCGCATATGAGATCTACTTTTGCTACCTTACGTGGCGTCGCCTGTCACTAAACGTAATACGTCATTTTTTCGGCCTACTGGGATTCTTCATATTCGCCTCGCTACTTAAATATGTCGATATAACTCCTGGAGCGACACTAGAATGGAAGCCGTTCATAATTCTAGGAGCGCTCATTTTATCTTACTATGGCTACCGATCCCTAAGCAACCGCGTGTCACGGATACTATTTCCAGAAACAGAAAATAAAAAATGAGGCCCAACAAAGCACTGGAGCCAATGCGATTGTTTGTCACAATCAGTGCTATTTCCGCACTACGTGCGGGCACTGATCGCGCCAAGCAACCGCATGGCTCAGCTTGAGCGTTAGGCCCAAATCGAACCCCATCAGCCCTAAAATGAAATCCCGGCGGGCATCCTAAAGCGCGTGAATCATATATTAGAATTCTGCCTCTTCTTTGCGCTCGGTTATCTAGGCATTACGAGCACGTATCCCGCCATCATGCGGTTTCCGCGAGCATGGCGCTGGACGTGGAGCGTGATTGTTCTCGCGCTTTATTTTACCGCCCACGGCCTACTGCAAGAATTCTGGACCGGGTATTACGGAATCTATGGGTTCTTTGAGTTTTCGGCAGGCGCTATTATCGCAAGCGCTTTTATTCAGAAAAAGAGGAAACTACAGAATGAAAAATGAGCCCATCCACGCGATGGAGCCAACTCCGGTAGCTGTCACAGATCATGCTTTCGCATGCTCCGCGCCGTCTACCTCCGCGGCTCACTTTCGACGTTAGGCTTAAGAAATGAAAACCCTGTGGAATCCTCTCACCTGGCTCGTCGCGCTATTGCTCATTATAGCCGTCCGAAATTTTAGTCTTTTTAAATTGAATGCGCCTCCATCGAAAGAGTCAGAAGTATTGGCCGCTATATTATTCTCATTTATTGCCGCATGTTGGGTTTCGAGAGATTCCCAAAAAAGAGGCGACTCATGGCCTGCGGACCATATAATGAGCTTTTGCGTGGTGCTTTTCCCCGCTTATGTCCTCACAACCAGGAAATGGAAAGGCGCGGCATTGCTTTTGGGGCTCGTCACCGCGGTGATTTTGACCGGCGTATTACCAGAGATACTTGCATGAAAATTGCCCTAACAAAGCGATGGCGCCAAGCCAGGGAGTTATCATAGATCGCGCCTGCGCACGCGCTGCGCCATCTACCTCCGCGGCCCACCCTCGACGTTAGGCTGAAACAAAAACCCGATGAAATCAAAACTACTTATTATCATATTCATGCTTTCCCCGCTCGCAGCTTGTGCCGCGGAGATCGCGTCCGTTAATTTTGACGCGATTAAAGAGGGCCTGCGCCAATACTACTTCGCCAAACCAGAAAATTCGGAAATCAAAGAGAGATTCGCGTCTGCAATTCGGAATGAAAAAGCATTTCAGGAGGAGATGCAGAAAAAGCTCATGGATGGGACCAAGCCTATCGATCTTAGATCTGCGATGCCGAAGGGCGGGGTGCCCGAGCGCTATCAATTGGAAAAGAAGATAGATACTGAAATCAAAAAGGAGCTATACCTGATTGTCGTCGGACTCGGATTGCAGTATGAATTCATCTATGACTCATCCGATCCCGAAGCGGTGATTTATGCCAAGGGTCCGGTTGATGACATCACCACCACGGTCAAACAGGCGATTATCGATCTCCAGAAAAAATAAAAATGCCCGATAAAGCGATGCAGCCGAGCCGGTAGCCATCACAGATAGTGCTTTCGCATGCTCTGCGTTATCCACTTCCACGCCGCATCCTTTACGTCAGGCACAACAAACACCCCACCCCATCAGAAATGAATATAGTAAGCTCTATCGTCGCCGGTCTTGGCGGCCCGGTTATAATTTGCGCGGCAATTGTCAGCATTTTCGTGGCTCTTGGCGTTTACCGTGATGCTCGGCGGTTGGAGCAGAATGGCCCCGCCTCGGTTAAGATCCTGTCTCCCGGAATTTGGGCCCTTGTTTGTCTTTTTGGCAGCATTCCCGCCTTGGCGCTTTATTGGGCAGCTCACCATTCCACGTGGTCGAAATGAAGAGGTGCCGTTTTCCTGGCTTGGAGAGCCGTCTGTCGGCGTGGTTGGACCACAACATTTGATATTCAGGCTTTGACCGCGGATTTCACGGATGGGCACGGATAGAGGGGCTTACATCCATAGTCATCGCGGCAATCCGGGTTCATCCGCGCGCGCGGTGGTTAATGTCATCAGGCGTTGCGCCGACAGACTCACGCGCGCGTCTTGGGCGCTCACGCTTCTTCCCCCCATCGGGTAGGCGGGCAGTTGGCGGCCGCAAAACTCCGGCGTGACCAAGACGCAAAAAGGCCCTGTCGGAACGCCTTGGAGTCAGCGTTTCGACAGGGCCGGATGAGCTTGGCGTGAGGGCGTAGCGATCGGGCGCGGTGGCCTCGCGCTCGCTTGCGCTTAGTAGGAGACCTTCAGGCGCAGGAAGCGTTTGGACACCGTGGCGACGGAGTCCGCGATGGTGACGGGGCCCGCGAGGTTGGCGGCTCCGGTGCTGGGGTTGCCGGCGGCGGCGACCGTGGTCCAGGTGCCGGCGAGGTCATCGGTTCCTTCCACCGTGTAGGTGAGGGAGGGATCGGCGACGCGGGTGTAGGTGAGGCTGAGCACCGCTCCGGAGCGGCTTAGCGAGACATTGACCGGGCCGGCGGCGACGGGCGAGGTGCCGGTGGCGTATTCGAGGATGTTGGCCAGGCCGTCGGAATCGGGATCGGAGGCGGCGAGGGCGGCGTTGCCGGTGAGGCCGAAGCCGGCGGCCCAGGTTTCGTAGGCGGTGGCGACGACGGGGCCGGAGGTGACGGTGAGGGTGCCGGTGCCGGTGATCTGGGCGAGTTCGGTGCCGGTGGCGGCGGTATTGCCCACGGCCTTGTAAACGCCGGCGTCGAGCTGGGTGGCGCCGACGAAGAGGCGGGCGACGGTGTCGGTGCCGGAGAAGTTGAGCTCCAGCTTGGCGTCGGCGGCGGCGAGGGTGACGGTGGAGGCGTCGTTGGCCGTGTTGGCGGCGTTGAGCCGGAGGGTGCCGCCGAGCACGGACGTGGCGCCCGAATAGCCGGGGGCGGCGAGGGTGTAGAGCGAGAGCGCCGTGCCCTGGGCCACGACGGCGGCGGGGCCGGTGACGGGCGCGGTGACGTTTACGGTCTGGGCGTCCTCCAAGAGCGTGGACGGGTAAACCGCGGGGCGCAGGCCGAAGCTGAGCGTGCTGCCGGCCGCGGTGGTGACGCCGGAGCCGGTGAGTTCGAGCTGGGGGCTGATGGCGGCGCTGGAATTACGGGCGGCGGAGAGGCCGAGCACGGCGCCTTCCGCGACCGTGATCGGGCCGGGGAGCTGGTTGACGAACAGTTTGGCCTCCTGGCCGTAGGTAGTGAGGAAGGCGTTGCCGGAGAAGGTCAGGGGTTCGGCGGCGAAGGTCTTGGTGCCGACACCCTGGCCGAAGTTCTGAATGAGGAGAACGGCGTTGCTGACGGTGGTGCCCGCGCTGGTGGCGCCGAGGGAGTTGATCGCGCGGATATCGAGCATGCCGGCGCCGACGGTGAGCGCGCCGGTGAAGTCGTTGCCGGGATCGACGTCGGACGAGCGGCCGAGGGCGAGGACGCCGGCGCCGGACTTGGTGATGGCGCCAGAGCCGCTGATCTTTCCGCCCAAGCGCAGGGTGATGTTGGCCGCGGTATCGAGGTTGAAGGAGCCGCCGCCAGCGCCGACCGTGAAGCCGAGAACGTCGTTGGTGATGGTGGCGGCGCCGGCGTAGCGGAGCACGCCGCCGGAGGTGATGTCGACCGGGACGGCGGTGCCGCCGAGGTTGGCGATGGTGGTGAAGCTGACGGTGCCGCCCGCGACGTCGAGGCCGCCGGTGAAGGTGTTGGTGCCGGTGAGCGTGAGGTGGCCCGCGTTGACGGCGACGCCGCCGCCGTTGGCAAGGACGGAGGAGATGGTGGTGTTGCCGGAGCCGGACTGGATAACCGCGCCCGAACCGCCGATGGTGCCGCCGGAGACGGTGTAGTTCTTGGCGCCGTTGTTGAAGGTGGCCGAGCCGACGGACACCGTGCCCTGGACGGTGACGGAGGTGGTCGAGCCGGTGTCGTCAAAGATGACGTTGTCGCCTCCGAAGAAGGTCTTGGGGGCGGAGGCCGCGGTCCAGTTGGGCACGGCCGCCACATTCCAGATCGAGGGGTTGGTGGCGTCGGCGCCGGTCCACACGAGATTCTGGGCGACGGCGACAGTGGGCGTGAACCAGAGCTCGGTGTTGCTATTTTGGAGGGCGAACGTGCCCGGGACGCCGCCGCTGAACGAGATGCCGGAGAGTCCGCCCGGGCTGGTGATGACGAGGTAGGGCGTGCCGGTGGAGGCGGCCGCGGCCGGCGTGACCACGATGTTGGAGCCGGACGCGGTGACCGCGGACGCGGTGAGGCCGCCGGCGGTGGCGGGATCAAAGGAGAGATAACTGAAACCGGGATCGAAGGCCAGGCCTCCGGAAAGCGCGCCCTCGCCGGAGACGCTGGCGCCGGACGCGACACGGACGGCGCCGGAAAGGGAGGCGGAGGAACCGAGGGAGAGGACGGCCGAGGTCTTCACCTGAACCGGCGAGGCCAGCGCGCCGTTCACCAAGAGCGTGCCGGCGTTGACGGTGGTGTTGCCGAGGTAGGTGTGGTTGCCGTTGAGCGTGAGCGTGCCGGCGGTGTTCTTGGCGAGGTGGAGGTTGTTCTCGTTGGCGCCCGCGCCGCCGATGACGCAGGTGGTGTTGATGGTGCCATTCGAGACGGTGAGCGTGCCGGCGGAGGCGAGATCCGCGCCGATGCCAGTGATCTTGGTGGCGAGGGTGGCGGAGGTCGTGAGGTTGCCGCTGATGGTGATGTTGCCACCGATCGCCAGGTTCATTACGTTGGTCAGGCCGACATTGCGCCAAGTCTGGTCGTCGTCCTTGGTCTCGCCGAGCACGAGACGCGCGGTGGCCGCGGGCGTGAGAAATCCAGTGGTGCTGAGGGCGATGTCCGAGCTGGAGACACCGGCCTGATCGCCGGCGATGATCAGGGAGCCGGACCAGGCGCCGTTGGCGCTGCTGTTTTGAAGGGTCGCCAGGCCGGTGATGGGGCCGGCGATGCGGGTGTCGCCGCCCTGGCCGGTGAGATTGTTGCCGTAGCGCAGCGTGTAAGTGGTGACGGTGCTGCCGGGAGCGAGGGCCAGGCCCCCGTTGATGCGGAAGGTGGTGGTGTTGGCCGAGGCGCGGTTGTTGTAAACCAGGAACAAATTGCCGAGCGGCGAGGCGGTGGCGTAGGATTTAACCAGAATGGGTTCCTCGACCACGATGTTGGTCGAGCTGGAGGTCGCCTGGAGACCGTAGGAATTACTGCCGCTGTTGGTGCCGCGAACGGTGAGCGCGCCGGCTCCGGCGGCGATCGTGAAGCTGTTGCCAAAGATGAGGCGCGTGGCCTCGACGTTGGTGTCGATGGTGGCGTTGCCACCCGCGGTGGCGAAGGTGAGCGCCGAAGTGCCGGTGAAGTCGGGCAAGGTGTCGGCATCCCAGTTGAGGGCGTTGCTGACGTTGGTGTCGGTTGCACCGCCGCCGTCCCAAACAGTGCCGGCAAAGGCCGACGCGAGCGTCATTTGAGCGAGAAGAAGGGCGGCGAGGCGGGGGCGATAGGAACGGTTCATGGCTATAAAGGGGTTAAAACCAGACAGGGAGGGGCGGGGTGGCGTGTCCGACTGCGCAGACTACGACTTATCCTACGCTTTTGCGGGGGATCAAAATACACCGTAGTGCGGCAAAGAATATGAAGATTTGGGTCATCCTGCTCCGTCCTGATCTTTATACAGGCAGTCGACTTGCGGCTTTTCCGGGCAGAAGCGGTCGACGCAGCGCCAAAGCCGACCACACCCCGGGCGAGGAGCGGGACGGGAACGGATGCAAAAATCCCCGCCATTATCGGGCGGGGATTTCTCTTAAATCAGCCAAAGGACGATTCGCCGAAACCTCGACGGGGCCGGGCCTCAGACTCGGCGACGACGGCGCATGGCGCTCAGGCCGAGGGCGCCCAATCCGGCGAACGCGCCGAACGCGGAGGGCTCCGGAATGGCGGTGAGGAAGCCATTGGCGTCGAGGCTATAGCCGCCGATGCCATCGACGGTGATTTGACTGAGCTGCAAGGAGGTGAGCCCGGAGGAGCTGGTGCCGAAACGCACGGCGTTGGCCACGAGACCGCCGCCCACGCTGGTGAAGTTGAGCGTGTAAGCGCTCCAGTCCAGCGACGCGCTGCTGCCAAAGCTGATCGAGTTGGAAGCGCCGAGGGCGATGGTCGCGCTGGCGTCGAGATCGAGACCGCCGAACGTCTCGGAGAAGCCGGCGAGATCGAAGGTGCCGCCGCCAAGCACGAGAGTGCTGGAGTCGGAGATGCGATTGCTGGCGCCGAGGGCCAAGGTGCCAGCGGTCACCTTGGTTTGGCCGGTGTAATCGTGCGTGCCGCTCAAGATGAGCGTGCCGTCACCGAGTTTTTCGAAGCCGCCGGTGGAAGCAGCGGCGCCGCCGGTGAGAGTCAGCACGGTGGCCGCGTTGGCGACATCCCATTTTGCGGACTGGCCTGCGTTGATCGTGAAGTTCCGGTCGGTGGTGGTATTGCCACCGGTGTAGCGAAGGGTGCCGCCACCGAAGACCAGGTTGGAGGCAGCACTGGTCGCGAGGCCGAGGCTCGAGGCGGTGCCGAAATGGGCGGTGCTCGTGCCGGTGACGATACCGCTGCTTGTGCTGATCGTGATATCTGCGCCATTGCCGGCCAAGGCGGTAACAGTGTTGCCGGTGGGCAGGGTGGGGGCGACGAAGGTCATGCCAAAGTTGATGCCAGTCGTGTCCACCATGGTAACCGTGCTGTTGGACGAGGTGGTAGTCACCGTCTTTACGATGCCACCGTTGGCGAGGCTGGAAACCTCAAGCACGCCCCCGTTGATAACGGTGGCTCCCGTGTATTGGTTGCCGCTGTTGGTGAGGGAAAGCGTGCCGGCGCCGTCCTTCACGAGCCCCACGTTGCCGGTTGCAGTGACCGAGGCACCAGTGCGATCGCGGAGAAAACCCGCGTAGGTTCCGCTGCCGGAACCATTGACGGTAAGCGTGCTGTTGCTGGCGCCGAAGTTTTCGATGACGCGGGCGTTGCTGCCGGCGCCGGTGGAGAGGGTGGATACGGTCTGGCTAAAGCCGTTAAGGCGGAGGCGAGCGCCGTTGCTGCCCGTGGCGGCGGTGCCTATTACCAGGGCACCGGTGCCGAGGGCGTTGTTGGCTCCTAGAGCGATACCGAAGGTGCCGGAGCCGCCGTCCACCAGAGTCGTGCCGCCGGCGTAAGTGTTGGTGCTATTGATGGTGAGAGTGCCCGTCGTGGTCTTCACCAAGGCCAGATTGTTTTCATTGGTGCCCGCGCCGCCGATGGTGACGTTGCCGCCGATCGTGCCGCTCGCGAGGGTGAGGGTGCCGTTGGTGGCGGCGCCGCCGACAATCTTGCTGCCCGTGGTGTTGCCCGAGCTGACCGCGCCGCTGAAGGTGGCGGCGCCGGAGACGCGGAGAATGCCGGAGTAAACCGCGCCGCCGATCGTGAGGGACGTGGCGGTGAGATTGCCGGAAACATCGAGCGTGCCGCCGCTCGCGCCGGCGCTGGCGGCGGTCGAGAGGGCGATGGCGCCGGTGGTGGCGGTGGATTTGATTTCGATCGTAGCGGCTTGGTTGACAGTCGTGTTGCCCCACGACTGCACATCGGCGGTGCTGTCGCCCATCACGAATTTCGCGGTGGAAGCAACCGTGCCGCTAGCGGTGCTGGCGAGGTTTACCTGAGCCGCACCCAGCGTCTGGTTGCCAGCGATAGTCACGGTGCCGGACATATTTTGTCCGCTCACCAAGCCCTGCTGAATGTTGGTTGTAAGATTTCCGGAGAGAGCGCCCGTAATACGTGTGCTGCCGGCACCGGCGAAACGAAGGCCGTAGGCGTTGGTGCTGTTCGAGCTGATGCCTCCATTAATGACAAGACTCGCGCCCGCGGTGTTTGTCTCGCGGTTGTCGATCACGAGGAGCTGGGTGCCGCTCGCGCTCCGGATCTGAAGAGGCGCGTTGATGATGGTGACGCCGTTGCTGGCGGTATCCGCTACGAGCAGATTGGCGGTGCTCCCACCAGTGGAGGCGGTGACCGAAAGGGTGGAAGGGCCGTTGATGGTGAAGCCGCCGGAGCTGTCGCGATTAAACGTGAGCGACGTGAACCACCCGCCCACATTCATCGTGGCGGTGGAGCCGCCGGTGCCAAAACTGCCGGCTGCCGATCCGTTCAAAGCGGGAACCGCATCAGGGTTCCAGTTTCCGGCGGTGTTGATGTTGGTGTCTGCGCCACCGCCATCCCAAGTCTGGGCATATCCGGTGCCGAGCAGGGCCATCTGGCCGAGGAGGATCGTCGCGAGTCGAGTGCGTGAGGTGGATTTCATGAGAGACAAATCGTGCGGGGTTGAGCGAAAGCGTTGGGTGAAGAGACGGTTCGTCCGCGCGCAGACAGGGGGAGCGGGGAACAGCCGGGGTGAAGCCCGCATACTAAATCATATCGACCGCGCTTCGCATATGCGGCGGCGCATCACTTGATATGCACTTTCACGACGAATGAGTCCGCGCGCCCGCGAACGTGTCCGAAATGTTCATATCTTCCGAAGCGAAACCACATATCACGGCCCACCCCGATCGATTAAAGTCGCGCAGGAAAAACGCGGTTCCCCGCCCCCCTCTTCACGCCTGCGTTTTCCCTCATCCCATGCCCCTCTTTTCTCCTCGCGCAGAATCCGGCTCGCTCTTCGCCTCCGTTTTCAACCGGACGAGCATCGTCGTTTTAGTGGCGGCTCTGGTCTCCTCTTTGTCCGCCGGACCGGCGGACAACGCCGCCGAAGTCGAACGCATCATCGCGACCGGCGCCCGCGGGAAAGCACCCGTGCTTTGGTTCGCCAAGGACGCGGAGCGCAACCTCGGCTCGGGTCACGCCAACTGGGCGGCCACCTCGGGCGGACGCCTGTCCGAACGCGGCTCGGATCCGTGGGGTCGCCCCAACTCGGCCTTCGGCATCGCCAAGGGCGCGACCGGAGGAGCGGCCGTAAGCGGCTCCAAGGCGTTTTCGCCGATCAACCCACGGGGCGGATCCATCGTTCTATTTTGCCGGCCCTCCGCGGGAGCAAAGCCGCCGATGCTTCTCTTCAGCAACGCTGACTGGGGCGGCGCAGGCTACTTGTCGCTGCGCATAAACGACATGAATGGTCGGCTTGAATTGACGCTGGCCGCAAGCGATCCGGGCACGAGCAACAAGGCGCGCCAGACCAGCATCGCCACGCTGCGTCCCGGTCGCTGGTCCTTTGTCGCCCTGTCCTGGCAGGAAGCGGGCGCGCAATGCGTTTTCCGCTACTGGGCGGGCTCGCTCGAGGAGCAGGAGCTCACCTACGGCGAGCTCGAAGCCCCGGCCATCGCCGAGACCAAGTCCATGTTCCTGATCGCCGGCCGCAG
Source organism: Opitutaceae bacterium (assembly GCA_027482505.1). GTDB lineage: Bacteria > Verrucomicrobiota > Verrucomicrobiia > Opitutales > Opitutaceae > IMCC26134_A. Next base: position 11,477 of record JAIXVY010000328.1, read on the forward strand.
GGCGGAGGATCACGGCGCGCTCGGGCTGCCGTCGCTTGCCTTCGATGGCGGGCTTATTTCCCAGTTTGCCGTGTTCGACACCCCTTTGCCCGAGGAGGTCGCCCAGCGGATCTTCGTCGCCTCCATGCGTCCCTAGCGCGATATCGGGCTCAGCTAGCGCGGAGACGCGCAACAGCCCATGCCCCACCCCTGTTCCCACAGGCCATGAAACCCCGCCTCTTCATCGTCGGCCTCGTCGTGTTGTCGGGTCTGTTCCGGCTCGAGGCGCAGCCCCTTCCGCCGACAAGCGTCAGCGTCGTCCCCGCCAGCGCGGGCGGCGAGGTCGCCTTGTCGTGGTCCGCGGCCGACAACGCCACCGGGTATGTCGTGAGACGCGCCACGACCCTTGGCGGCGCCTATGCCACGCTCGCCGCCTCGCTCCCCTCGTCCAGCACGACCTTCACCGACTCCACCGCGCAGGCGGGCGTTAACTATCATTACGCGATCGGCAGCCTCGGCGCGTCTGGCGCCAGTCCCGGCTTCCGCGGCGTCTGGGCCTCCCCCGCCCTGCTCGTCGACAACGCCGTCGCCGCAGGCGTCGCAGCCGGCGTGACCTACACCGGCGACTGGAGCGCCTCGCTGCTGGCGGGCAGTTTCGGCAACGCCTCGCTCTTCGCCGCCGCCGTCGCCGGCGCGACGCCGACGGCCACCTACACCTTCACGCCCGTCCTGCCGACGCGCGGCCTATACGACGTCTACCTTCGCTGGACCGCCGCGTCCAACCGGGCCGGCAACACGCCGGTCGACGTCGTTTTCCCGGACGGCAGCCGCACGCTCGCGGTCAACCAGCAGATCAACGGCGGAGTCTGGAACTACCTGACCACCATCCCCGCCGAGGCCGGCTCCACCGCGTCCGTCACCATTCGCAACAACGGCGCGAACGGAAACGTAGTGGTGGACGGGATACAGTTTGTCCCGCGCCTTTCCCCGTGGGCCCCTGCCGGCGGCGCGCCGCAGGACTACACGATGGTCTCGATCGAGGACAACTTCGACGGCGCGTCCCTCAACCAATCCCTCTGGGGCACCTTCGCCGGCCGGAGCGCCTACGTCGTCTCCGGCGGCAATCTTCGCACGCGCCTGCGCTACATCGGCGCGACGCCCCTAGCGACGGCCACCACCGCCGAGCTGGAAAACGAGGCCAACTGGACCCAGGGAGGCATCATCGCCGACCATGCCCAGAAGTTCGGCTACCACGAGGCCCGCATCCGCCTGCCCCAGGCCCCGGCTCGCGGCGTCGACACCGCCTACTGGCACGCGGCCACAGACGAATACATCCACGGCTACGAGATGGATGCGCCGGAGTTCTTCAACAAGGACTCCAGCGGCGTCCAAA
>JAIXVY010000276.1 GCA_027482505.1 Opitutaceae bacterium
CCCCCCCCAAAAAAAAATAATAATAATAATTGAAATATATTACTGTGTAAAGTATTGTGACTACCTCAGGATATTCTCACTACAGCTTTAGCGCGACCCCACAAAGGCACGGATAGTGTCGACTTCGTATTGAAGCTTCTCGGCGGTGATACTGGGAAAGGTGCGAGCGCGCTTCAGCGCGCGTTGAAGGGGTAAATCGTTGATATGCTTAAAAGACATACTCGGGGCCATGCCTAGAGGCGGTTTGTTGGTTGCTAGTTGTTGGTTCGGCTAACAACGAACATTCATCACTTAACAACTGGAGCGCAGCCGAGCTTGGCCTTCACGAAGTCGCAGATGACCTGGATCTCGTAGGCGAGCATCTCGGCGGTGAGGCCGGGATAGGTGCCAAGGAAGATGGCCTCGTGCATGATGGCGTCGGCGCCGGGGAAGGCGGCGCGGATGGTGGCATCGTTGATGGGTTGAATGGTTGAACCGTGCGAGCCGACCAAGCGAATGGACTCGGGGCGATCCTTGCGGAGCTGCACGAAGACGGGCTGGCGAAGCAGGTTGCCGCCAAAGAACATGCGGTTGCCGATCTTCTTTTCGTCGAGGTGGCGGGCGAGATCGGTGTGGCTGAAGGGCGCGCCGGGCTTTACGCGCAGCATGAAACCGAACCACGAGGTGTCGGTCCGGCAACCGCTTTGATCCCACTCGAAGCAGGCGGCGAAGTCGAAGGCTTCGCCAGGTTGAGAGGTGGAACCGTTGAACTGCTGAACCGATCCGGACTCCGAACCTTTCAACGCCTCAACCTTTCCTCCCTTCAACTGCGCCGCGCCCTGGCGCTCCGCCGGCGGTATCCAGCGAACGGCATGCGTGGGCAGGGTGAAGTCGAGGACGTCATCCACCTCGGCTAGGCCGGCGCGGAGGGTTTCCCAGTTGCGCTTCCGCGCCTCGATGAAGGCGGGGAGTTTCTTGAGCTGCTTGCGGCCGATGGCGGCCTGGGGATCGAGGGGCTTCAGGTTGAAGCCGAGGTGGCTGTAAATATATTTGTGGTCGTAACCTTTGGGGAGCTCGCCGAGTTGCCAGCCGAAGCGCTTGTTGCAGGTGTCGTCCTTGCCGGAGGCGCACCAGCAGTCGCGACCCCAGTCGCGGAAGCTCTCGGCGTAGGTTTTGAGCGGGGGACGGCTGATGATGTTCACCGCCCCACCCTCGCCCATCGTCAAATGGTGCGGGGGATAGAAGGACTGGGTGCTCAGGTCGCCAAAAGTCCCCGTGTAGGCGGTCAAGATTCCGTTCTTTATGAACGGAATCTTGAGGTTGTTGGTTGTTGATTGCTGGTTGCTGGTTTCGGAACTGGACAACGAACAACCATCATTCAGCAACTGCGCCGCGCATGCGGCGCCATTCGCTTCCGCCTGCTTGAGCAGGTGGTCGAGGCCGAGGGCCTTGGCCCGCTCGACCGGAAGCGAATAAGTGCAGCCGAGGGCGTCGCAGTTGTCCTCGACCAGCCAGAGGTCGTGCTTGCGGCAAAATTCGAGGATGGCGCCGACGTCGAAGGGATTGCCCAAGGCGTGGGCGATCATGACGGCCTTGGTCTTGCCGGCGACAAAGGCGGACTCGAGCTGCTCGGGGCGGATGTTGCCGGTGACGGGATCGTTGTCGATGAAGACGGCCACGGCGCCGAGCTGGATGATGGGCGCGACGGTGGTGGGGAAACCGGCGGCAACGGTGATGACCTCATCGCCGGGCAGGATGCGTTTGTGCGCGGGGAGCTTGTGCGTGGTGAGCGCGGCGAAGGCGACGAGGTTGGCCGAGGAGCCGGAGTTGACGAGGAGGCTGTGCTTCACGCCAAGGAGGGCGGCGAGCTCCTTCTCGAAGGCTTCGCCCTCGGGGCCGAGGGTGAGCCAAAAATCGAGCGTGGCGCCCACGGCGGCCTCAACCTCGTCTTCGTCAAACACGCGACCGGCGTAGGGGATGGTCTGGCCAGGCTTCCAGCCGGGTTGGTTGTTGGTTGCTGATTGTTGGTTGTTGGTTTCGGCGCCTAACAACGAGGAACCATCATTCAACAACTCCGCCGCCGCACCCGCGGGGCGGTTGGCGGTATGCATGAGCGCGGAATATTCGCGGGTGAGGCGGAGGATCTCGGCTTTGAGTTCGGCGGGAGTCGGCATGTCGGAAGAGTTTTTAACCACTAATGGACGCTAATAGACGCTAATGGCGGAGAGGTAAGGCGCGAAACGGGGGATGGAGACTAGAGGCTAGCAACTAGTTGCTAGAGACTAGGGGCCGGGATGCCCAAGCGAGGCCGCCGGCGCGGGCAGACTCGGTGTAGGCCTTGATTTGGCCCAGGGTAAGAGCGTGAACATCGGTCGCGGGCAAGGCGGCCTGGCGATACCACGCGACCGTGCGGTCGATCGTCTCGGCGAAGGGCCAGGCGGGCGACCAGCCGAGGAGATGGTGGGCTTTGTCGGTCGCGAGGTTAAGGAGCTTGGCCTCATGCGGGGCATGCGGATCGCTCTTGTCGTCCCAACGGCCGGGCCAGTGCTTCAAAATCTCCTGCACCAGCTCGGCAACCGTCTTGTTGGAGGCGAGGGCCGGGCCAAAGTTGAAGGCCGATGCGTAGAGCGCGGGGGCGAATTTGACGCGCGCGGTCTCGGGGGCCGCGAGCGCGGCGCCGAGCCAGAGATAACCGGAAAGCGGCTCCAGCACATGCTGCCAGGGACGGGTAGCGACCTTGTTGCGCACCGGGATCGATTCCCCCTTGGCCAAGGCGCGGATGCAGTCGGGCACGATGCGGTCGAGCGCCCAGTCACCGCCGCCGATGACGTTGCCGGCACGTGCGGAGGCGAGGCGCACGGGACAACCCGGAGCGGAGAAAAAGGAACGGCGGTAGGAGGCGATCACCAGCTCGGCCGCGCCCTTTGAGGCGCTGTAGGGATCGTAGCCGCCCATGGGATCCTCTTCGCGATAGCTATGCACCCACTCGCGATTCTCGTAACATTTATCCGTGGTGATGGCGACGATCGCACAGGGGCGCGCGGGATCGGCGGCGAGGCGAGCGGCCTCGAGGATGTTCGCCGTGCCCATAACGTTGGCCGCGAAAGTCTCGGTGGGCTGATCGTAGGACAACCGCACGAGCGGCTGGGCCGCGAGGTGGAAGACGAAGTCGGGACGCGCGACGGCGAAGGCGGCGCGCACGGCCGCGAGGTCGCGCACATCGCCTTCGATGTGGCGCAGCCGGGAGGCGAGACCGAGCTGACCAAACAGCGAAGGCGTGGTGGGGGGCGGCAGCGCGAAGCCGGTGACCTCGGCTCCAAGCGAGAGAAGCCACTCGGCCAGCCACGCGCCTTTGAAGCCGGTGTGGCCGGTGAGCAGAACGCGTTTGCCGCGGTAGCAGCCGCCGAAGGCGGTCTGCGGGTTGCCGGTTGTTGGTTGTTGGTTGTTGGTCGTCATTCTTTGCGGGGCACGCCTGAATCGGCGCAGCGTTTCAAATAGGCTATATAGCCATTCAACAGACGCCACGATTCCTCAATCTGGGCGCGATGCTTCTGGTAGTCTTCGGACGTGATCAGTTCTTCATCTAGCGCGGCGTTCAAGTGATCCAGACACTCGGACAAAGAGCCGCGCGACTGCCGGCAGTATTGAAGATTTTCCGTGTGATAATGACGGCCGAATCCCTCGGCGATGTTGGCCGTGAC
>JAIXVY010000524.1 GCA_027482505.1 Opitutaceae bacterium
GTCCTCGCATCAGAAATCCAGAATCGCCCGCACCACCGCGGTGCGGGGGGCGGAGGCGATTTGCCCGTCGTTTTTGGGATCGGACCAGCGAACATCGGCCACGTTGTAGACCGACAGGGCCAGGTCCCACCGGTGCCACACCCGGGAGGCGCGCAAGGTGAGGTTGCCCGTGACGTAGTCGCCGGTGTTGCCGACGCCCGAAAGGATGCTTCCGGCGTCCCTGCGATCGCCCACGTAGATGGCCTCGCCCGAAAGACGCAGCCACTTGTCGATGATCGGCGCCGAAAGATAAAGCTTCGCCAGACGTTTCGGCGCATCCGCCACCACCAGATCGGTCGCCGCGTCCGTGGTTTCCTGAAAAGTCAACGAGGCGCGCGCCTGGAGGCCCGAGGGAAAATAGGCCGAGGGACCAAAATCCACGCCGCGCGTCACGTAGCGCTGCACATTGCTATAGATCTGCTCGTCCGGCTGGGCCGGATTATTGGTCGAGATCGTCGTGATCAGATCGTCGGAGGTCACATGATAAAAATGCGACTCCAGCCGCCAGACCGTCCCGAACCGACGCTCCGCGATGAATTCCCAGCTTTGGTTCGTTTCCGGGCTTATGGCGGGGTTGGCGATGATGTTTTCGCTCGGCGAGCGCTCGGCGATGTTCGGCACGCGAAAGGCTTCGCCGTAAAGCAGCTTGAGCGTGGTGGCCGAATCAGGCTCCCAGATGAGGCCGGCGCGCGGCGTGACCCGCTCGTCTCCGGTGTCGTAGTAGTCGTAACGCGCTCCCAGCGAGGCGCGCAGCGAAGTCGCGATCTCCCAGTCGATCTGGGCGTGCGGGCTCACGAAACGGGAGGACTCCCGCACCCGCACGTAGGGCAGGCCGGTGGCGACAAAATCGGCGCCCAGATCCTGGCGGAAATTTTCCTGATGCTCGAGGCCGAGGATAAGCGAGTGGGAGTCTCCAAGGGACTGGCGCCAGCTGACCTCGCCGCTGGCCCACAGGCTGTCGGCATAGGGCGCGAAGGGCTGGAACGCGGCGAACGGGGGATAAAAGATGCCTTCGTAATGATAGAGGTTGAGCGCCAGCTTCGCCCGCAGCGAGGAATCCGGCGTGGGTTCGCCCTCGGCGCGCAGCAGCAGGTAGGCGCGCTCATCGATGCCGCGCGCGTCGACGTCGTTGGGCGTGTAATACACATAGGGCAGGACCTCCTTCTCCCGCCGCACATAGGCCGCCTCGCCCGAGAGTCCGCGCCACGCCACCCGGCCGTAGGCGCTTTGGTGATGCATGTCGTCCTTGTTGCGCGCCACCTCGCCGGTCAAACGGCCGGGGGCGACCAGCGCGCCCACCGACCGCCAGGCGTCGGGCAGGGCGAAATCCGCCTCGCCGCGCGACCACCATTGCGTGGCCGACACGATGTAATCCACGCCGTCGTTGGTGCGATCACCCACGGTCGCGCGCATTTTGCCGGAAGGCTCGGTGCCGACCGCCACCCCGGCCTCCGCGCCGGAGATGTCGCGGCCGCGCTTGGGAATCACATTCACCGCGCCATAAAAGGCGTTGCTGCCGTAAACCGACGAACCGGGGCCGCTGATGATCTCCACGCGCTCGACCAGATCCAGATCGAGAATGAAGTCGGTTCCTATCGCGCCCTGCTGGTAGATCGGATCGTCGATGCGATGCCCGTCGACCAGGATCAGCATGCGCGAGTTGTAATCGAAGGCGCGGGTGAAGCCGCGCGTGCCGACGTAATCGTAAAAACGGTCGCTGCGCACGTGCATGCCCGGCGCCGCGCGCAGCACCTCGGAGAGCGTTCGCCAGCCTTGGTTGCGAATATCCGCCGCGGTGTAAACCGTCACGCCCGCGGGCGCGTGCCGGATCGATTGTTCGTATTTGGAAACGCCGCTTACGGACTGGACCGGCAATTCCATCAACTCCTCAAGCGAGAGTTCGGCCAGATCAGGAGCCTCGCGCGCCGGAACATCGTGCGCGGGGCCGACCGACCCAAACACGGGGCAGAGAAGGATGGGTAACCAAAAGAATTTGGCGAAGATCCTGGGGTGCATGGCGAAGAAAGTGTCTGAAGCGGTTTGGCAAAAGGGAGCAGGCTCGGTGCATGAATGCCCCGCGCCGCTCAAAGATCAGTGAGCAACACTCAGTAGAATTGCCCAATCTATTGTAGGGATTTTATAACAAAAGATACCTTTTCGACTCATTACCTAGGGAAAGCGCCCGGGGCGCTTTTACGGGGAAAGCGGTGATTGCGGGGTCGCCAGCTTGCCGAAGTTCGGGTGGTGTCCTTTCCGCGTGGTGCCGGCCGGCCGAATACGGTCCGCGCCTCCCTCCTTTTTTTCTCTCAAATGGTGCCCAACCCGAGAATCACCGTCCGCCCGCTGTGCGAGACGGAGCTCGAGCAAGCCACGCGCTGGGCGGTGGAGGAGGGGTGGAACCCAGGTCCGCACGACAGCGCGGTGCTCAACAAAGCCGACCCGGGTTCCTTGATTGCGCTGGAAGTGGAAGGCCGGGCGGCGGGGGTCATCTCCGCCGTGCGCATGACGGCGGAATTTGGCTACCTGGGCTTTTTCGTGGTGTGCCAAACACACCGACGACTGGGATACGGCTGGCGACTGTTGCAAGCCGGCTTCCAGCGACTGGGCGAGCGGACCATCATCGGAGGCGACGCGGAACTGGAACACTTGCGAGGCTACGCCCGCTTCGGTCTGCTGCCCCGACACCTGAACGTTTCCTACGAGGGAATGGTCCCGGTCTCGCGCGCCAGGTCCCACCCGGCCGTGCTTCCCGCCGAGGCCGTCTCCGCGGACGAGTTGCACGCCTACGATGCGACCAACTTCGGCGTCCCTCGCGCCATTTTTTTGCGCCAATGGATGAAGTCGTCCGAGGTGCGGGCACTCGTTTTCGCGCCCGAAGGTCGTATCGCGGGGTTTATCGCGGCGCGACGCTGCCACCGCGGCGTGCGGATAGGACCTTTTCAAGCCGACACCCCCGTGGCGGCCTCGTCTTTGCTCGACGCGATCACGTCTTGCTATCCCGGGGAAACCCTTGCCGTGGACTGCCCCGAGACCAACCGGGAGGCGGCCACCCTTCTCGCGGAAAAAGGGCTCGCTCCGCGACATCAGACCGCGCGCCTCTACCGCGGGGAACCGCCCCCGGGCCGGCCCGGAAAAATCTACGGGTTGATGAGCTTCGCCTTGGGTTGATGCCTGCGTGGCATGGGCGTTGAGGCCAGCGGCGGACGTCGGGCATTCGCCTCCGCGTTTGCCTTCCTTCGCCCGCTGAACTTCGTCCCCGCGTGGTCCGTTCCCAAGCATCCCTTCACCGCAACGCCGGCTCCCGCGGCCCATCCCCCGCGCAGGCCGCCCCCGAGTGCATCCGCCTGCGCGGCGTCCGCCAAAACAACCTAAAGGGCTTCGACCTCGATCTGCCCCTCGGCCGCTACATCGTCGTCACCGGCCCCAGCGGCGCGGGCAAGAGTTCGCTCGTCTTCGACACCCTCCACGCCGAGGGGCAGCGTCGCTACGTCGAGACCTTCTCCGCCTACACCCGCCAGTTTCTCGACCTGCTCGACAAACCCAAGGTCGACGCCATCGAAAACATCCGCCCGTCCATCGCCATCGAGCAGACCAACACGGTCAAAACCTCCCGCTCGACCGTCGGCACGATGACCGAGCTCACCGACTACTTCAAAGTATGGTTCAGCCACGTCGCCAGCTGCTTCGACCCCGCCACCGGCAAACCCGTCGAGGACGACTCCCCGGCCACCATCTGGCAAAAAGCCTCCGCCAGTCACCCCGGCCAGACCGTGGTCGTCGCCTTCAAGGTCAAGCGCCCCGCCAACCTCGAATGGCCCGAGATCCTCGCCAGCCTCAAAGGCCAGTCCTACGTCCGCGTCCTCGTCCCTGTTCCCGGCTCCTCGCTCCCCGCTCTGGGCGCCCACCGCGTCGACGACCTTCTCGACGGGCCCGCTCCGCTCTCCTCCGCCGACCACCTCTTCGTCGCCCAGGACCGCATCACCCTAAACGCCGAGTCCCGCGTCCGCTTCCTCGAGGCCGCCGAACAGGCCCTCCACTTCGGCCAGGGCGAGCTCCATCTCTTCGCCGCAAACTCCGACTCTCCGAGTTCCTCGCTCCCTGCTCCAAGCTTTCGCGCCGTCGGCGCGTTCTCCCGCGGCCTCCACTCCCCCGAGACCGGTCGCACCTTCCGTCCCGCCTCCCCCGCCCTCTTCTCCTTCAACTCCCCGCTCGGCGCCTGCCCGCGCTGCCGGGGCTTCGGACGTATCATAGAAATCGATACAAATCTCGCCATCCCCGACCGCTCCCTGTCCGTCGCCGACGGCGCGGTGAAGGCTTTTCAGGGCGAGACCTACGGAGAGTCGCAAAAAGACCTTTTGCGTTTCGCAAAAAAAGCCGGCATCCCCGTAAACGTTCCTTTCGCCGATCTGAGTCCGGAGCACCAGCGCCTCGTCCTCGAGGGCGA
>JAIXVY010000280.1 GCA_027482505.1 Opitutaceae bacterium
AGGGCTGAAGTTAGTGCGACCTCACAGGCGTCCAACTCGTCGATTATCTCGGCCTGTTTTGCCTTTGGGAAATCCGGCAGCAGGAAATCCTCGAAATGCCGGTAATAGAGGTGACGCACTTTGCTGCCCTCGCCTCTATTCTCCACGAGCGCTCTGAAGCGCGAAGTTTGGAGGCAACGGAAGAAGAATTTAGGGAGCACGCGTTGGCCTATAACGAATCGTCCGATTCGCTGGTTTAGCATTCCTCCGTCGCTTTCGCTTGTGAAGCAGACACGCCCCATAAACCCGTCATCAAGTGACTGTGCGGTTAGGTTAATGAGCACTTGGTTGGCCCCAACAAACCAATCTTCGTTCTCCAGCCGATGCTTTTCGGGAAGGGTGACCGTTGACTTTGGAGCCCACCCAAGCCGCCCATCGGGAGCGAGGTTTCCGGGTCTGATGAGCCGCACACCGGATGTTGTAGCGTCCTGATATTCTGAACTCGGGAAAGGGCGTCCGTTTTGCATCGAGGCGACCATATCGAGCCTCACAAAGTTTACCCGGCAGGATGGCACTTGAGGTGAGGGAATCAGGCCATCGATTTTCGCTGTTCTCGTCGTTTCGAGATTTCCAACCAAAACCGCGGATGCCTGTTCGGCTTCATCCACCGCCCAGAGGATTTCCGCGATGCGGCGCTGCTGGTCGAGCGGCGGGAGGTCGAACTCGAAGCTGGCGAGGCTGCTCCAGTTGGTGCGCGGCGAGAGCGAACCGGCGCTGGTGCCGACGGCGTGTTGAAAGAAGCGTTCGGACAAGCAGAGAAAGGGCAGCAGCTCAGGCAGGAGCCGTTTCGGGTCCTTCGGCGTGAGCACGTAGATGTCGCCCGAGACCACGGCATCGAACTCCGCGACGGCGACCTTGCGTTGATAGGCGCGGCGTTTGCCGAACAAGACCTGCCCGGGCCGGCAGCGGCGATTGAAGGTGGTGCCGTCGGAGACGTTTCCCCACGCGCGGACGTGCAGCGAGCCCGGCTCGAGGTGCTCCATGGCGATGACGCGCTCGATGCCTGCCTCGGCGGGATCGCAGGTCTCGGCGCAATTCTCCACCACGTCGCCGAAGCGGACGCGTTTCCACCCTTTCCGGTCAAAGAGCGGGAGCGAGGCCCAGCCGGGGTTGATGGCGGGGAGTCTGGCGGCGACCGCGGTCACGCGGCGTCCTCCGTCGCCCAGACGAATTTCCGCTTCAGGTCGTTAAAGTAGCTCCAGCGTTGGGTGAGGTGGTGGTAGCGGCCGACCACGATGCCGGGGCTGATGGCGAGCTGGCGCGCGTGGCGATGGACGTCGGCGGCGGAGCGGATGGCGGCGATCTCGGGGTCGTGGCGCCGGGGGATGAGGGTCTCGGCGGCGAAGTCGTCGGCTTTTTTCTCGGAGGGGTCGTCGGCGTAGGCGTCTTTGCCGTCGTTATCGAGGAAGGACTTTTTTTTGCCGTCGTGGAGGATGTGGCCGGCCTCGTGGAAGAAGGTGAACCAGAACTTGTCCTCCTGTTTGCCGCGCAGGCATAGGAGGATCATGGCCTTGGTGGGGCTGAGCCACTCGGCGGCGCCGCTCCAGGGGGCTTTGGGGAACTCGGGCACGAGGGCGAGGGCCACGCCGGCCTCGGCGCAGAGGCGGCGCATCTCGGGCAGGAAGTCGTCGGTGCGCGTGGTGAGGGCGCGGATGGCGGCGAGGTTTTCGATGAATTTTTTCCGGTCGTAGGGCGCGCACTCGATCCGGTGCGCCTCGATCTGGCCGAGCCGCAGCCAAGCCGAGGTGGGGCCGGGGCTGGATTTGAAGAAGGTGGAGCGGCGGGCGGCGGCGGCGGGCTCGGTCCAGACATTGACCCAGGCGGCGACCTCGCTGACGCCGTAGAAACGCAGGGCGGCGCGGAAGAGGACGATCTTGTCGTCGGTCTCGGGCAGCACGCGGCGCTTCACCAGCTCCTTCACGGGGATGGTTTTCAGCCAGGAGATGTTTTCCGCGAGGGCCTGCTCCTCGGCCTGTTTCGCGAGCAGGCCGCGATACTGGGCCTCGAGGTTGTTCCAGAAGGAGGCCGGGTAGGGGGTGACGTATTCGAGCTTGTTGGCGGTCTCGTAGGTGATCGGTTGCTCACCGTTGAAGATGCGGTTGAGCGTCTGCACGGTCAGCCCGGTGCGTTCGGCGAGCTCCTGCTGGGTCATGGCGAGGGCGTGCATGCACTCCTCCAGCGTGGCCCCGGGAGGGATGGCGTAATCGGGGGTGAAGCCGAGTTTGGTCGTGGCGGACATGGAGCGGGAAAGTGACGGAAGGTTTAGTGGGTGTCCTCGACGCCGAAGATCTCGACGGCGGTGACTTGAGCCCAGTCGAGCCCGCCATCGGGTTTGCGAGGCAGGGGGTCGTGGGCCGGGACGAACAAGAGACGCCAAGGGTGCTCCAGATCGACGGAGAGCTTTCCTTTGAGGTCTCCGGTGAGTTCATGGCAGCGAGGCGGCGGGGTGCGGGGGATCTGGGACAGGTTGGAAGCGGCTTGAAGCTCCAGGAGGCGCTGC
>JAIXVY010000382.1 GCA_027482505.1 Opitutaceae bacterium
CGAGCACAGCAACCAGCCCATCGACCTCGCCCGCGTGCTCAAGATGCTCGTCATCCACGATATCGTGGAAATCGACGCAGGCGACACCTACGCCTACGACACCGCCCGCATGGTCGGCCAATACGAGCGGGAACAAAAGGCCGCCGATCGCATTTTCGGCCTGCTCCCCGCCGAACAAGGCGCGGAACTCCGGGCCTGCTGGGAGGAATTCGAGGCCAAACAGACGGCCGAGGCGAAATTCGCCGCCGCCGTCGACCGCCTCCAGCCCATCTTGCTCAACATTCTTTCCGGCGGGGAAAAATGGCGCGAACACGGCGTGACCCGCAAAATGGTCGTGGCCCGCAATCAGCACGCCAAGGAGGGCGCCGCCGAGGTCTGGGCCTACGCCCAGTCTCTTCTCGACGATGCCGTGGCGCGCGGGCTGTTGCCGGCGGAATAGGCGCGCGGGCGGCGCGGACCGGCTCCGCGCACGCCGCTTAGCCGATCATAAACGGCTCGGGCACGAACTCGTAGGCGTCGCCCGCCTTCCTCGCGCGTCCGAGCGAGGGAAAAGGCATGTGGGTGCCGAAGAGACGCAGCCGGTCGGCCGCCGCCCGATCCAGCACCTTGCGGCGCGTGTCCACCGCGAGGGCGGGATCGGCGTCGTAGGCGAAGCGCCAGCCCGGATGGGCGAAGCTGATCGCATGGTGGTGAACCACGTCGGCAAAGTGCAGCAACTGGTCCGCGCCCGACGCGATCACCACCGCCAGATGGCCGGGCGTGTGGCCCGGCGTCTCCAACAGCTCGAATCCGTCCAAGATGCGGTCGCCGCCGCCCACCTGGTGCACGCGGCCCTTGTAGGCGCCGATCGCGGTCTGCGCCGTGAGCACAAAGCCTTCGCGCGCCTCGGGCGGCACGGCCATGCCCGACAGATCGGGGGAGCTGGCCATCCAGAAATCGTGCTCCTTGCGGCCGACAAACAGACGCGCGTTGGGAAAGACGGCGCGCTTCTCGGCGTCGACCAGACCGCCGCAGTGGTCGCCGTGCGCATGGGTGAGGATGACGCCGGTGATCTGCTCGGGCTTCACGCCCAGAGTGGCGAGCGCGGCGGACATTTTTCCACCCGCAGGCCCCATTGCGCCGCCGGCGCCGGCGTCGATCAGCACCAACTCGGAGCCGGCGCGCACGAGCAGCACGTTGAAGGGCAATTGCACGCGATCGGTCGGCAGCAGCGCCGCGTCGAGCGAGGCGGCGACGGAGCCTGCCTTTTCATCCACGCCGAAAGGCGACTGGTCCGGCGGAGGGGTGAAACCACCGTCGAAAAGCGCGGCCGCCTCGAAGGCTCCGATCTTGAACCGATAATAGCCCGCCTGCTCACCCGCGAGGCTGGGCGCGGCGGGTTTGGCCGAAGCGCCGACCGCATCGGCGGCACGAAGAAAGGCCGGCGCGGCTAGCGAGGCGCCGCCGGCGAGACCGAGGATGCGAAGCGCCTGGCGGCGCGAGACGAGTCCGGGGGAGTGGGTCTTCATTCGCCCCCACCATGCGCGGCCTGCCGACGCGCGCAAACGCAAGCCGCCGACTCAAAGGCGGATGACTCGCGCCCGGCCTCAGGCGGATTCCATGGCGCCCAAAAGCGCGTGCAGCAAACGCCTCGACTCGAGTCCATGGCGTCGCGCGCCCGCGGTCAATTGGACGGCCGACTGCACCCAGCGGCCGCCGCCCTTGAGCTCATCGGCGCAACCGGCCGCGATTTCCGCGACCGCCTCCTCGCCCATCTCCAGGTGAAATTGCAGGCCCAGCACGCGCTCGCCCCAGGCGAAAGCCTGCTGCGGGCAGGCCGCGCTCTCGGCCAGGCGCACCGCGCCGGGCGGCAGGGTAAACGTGTCGCCATGCCAGTGCAGAACGTCTATCCGGGCGGGGAAGGCGTAGCGCGAATCCGCCGCGCCGGGCTCGTCCGGCGTGGCATGAACCGGCCACCAGCCGATCTCGCGCTCGGGGTTTTGCATGACCTTCGCCCCGAGCACGTCGGCGATGAGCTGGGCCCCCAGACAGACGCCGAGGACGCGTTTGCCGGTCGCGAACGCCGCGGCGAGAGCCGCCTTTTCGGCCACCAGCCACGGATGGTCGCGATGCTGATAAATGTTCATCGGGCCGCCCATGACGATCAGCCAATCGTAGTCATCGGGGGCCGGGGCCGCCTCTCCCGCCCACCAGCGGGTGAAAGCGATCTCGTGGCCGCGTTCGCGCAGCCATGGTTCGATCAATCCGAGGCCCTCGAAGGCCACATGCTGAAAGCAGCGCACTTTCATGGCGCCATCTTGGACCAACACCCCGGCCAAGGCGAGCCGCGCGTTCGGCTAGAACCCGCGCCGCCTTCTCCGCAGCTACCGGACGAAACCCGTCTCACCGCCAGTCATAGTGCACGCGATAGCTGACGACTTTTTCCTCGTCGGGCTGGAGTTTGACGCGGAATTCGGCGGTCTGCGCGTCGGTCTTCTCGTGCGGGTCGGACTGCTGAACGAGTTTCCAATTCGGGCCGGAATAAAAATGCTCCACCACGCGCACCTCGACGGGCTCGGCCTTGCGATTGCGCAACTTCACCTCGAAAGACTCCTCGCGGAAGTCGTTGCGGCTGCTCATCGAGCTGTCGGTCTGCTTCTTCTCCACCGCGATGTCGAAAACATCGCCGGTGTAGAGGCGCACGGTCTCGTTCTTCGCGGTGTGATCGAGGTTGTTCTCCCCGACAAACTCAAGCCGGCCGTCGGCCGAGTCCTGCCGGTAGAAACGCGCGCGGCCCTTGGGCAGCGGCAGGCCGAGGCCGCCGTTTTCCTTGGTGTTCTTGAATTCGCGCACCGTGGCGACCTTCGCGCCGTATTTCTGCTGGTCGAAAATGTAGAGCTGCGGCGCGGTCACGCCGGTGGCGCGCAGAAACTCGACCTGCTTCGTCTCCTGATCGCGCAACGTGACGGGACGCGGCAGCGAGTAGAGGTGAAACTCGTCGAAGGACTTTTCGGTGACGTCGGCGACGGGCGCGGCCATGGCGGCCATGACCATGCCCTTGCGCTGGCGCATGGCGTAATTCTCGACCTCGGGCTGCACGCGATTCACGTCGCCGGCCATGAGCTTGATCGTGGCTTCGTCGAAGCGCTTGCCGGTGTTGTTGCTCACCGTCACCCAGCCGACGATGTCGACTTGATCGCCTTTTTCGGGGGCCACGAGGTTGTAGGCCGCCTGCCAGCTCAGGCCACCGGTGATGTAGCCGAGCTCGGCCTGGAGCTTCGCCGCCTGGTCGGCGTTGACCTGCCAGGAGAGCGTGGGCTGGAGAATCGCGTCGTCCCCGAGGCTGGGAAAAACAGGCTGGCCGGGCAGCGAGAAGCGCAGCTTGCCGTCGACCTCGATGATGGGCGTGGCGGCCTCGCCGCCCGCCTTGTAGCCGCTGCGGATCACGCGCCCTTTCACGACGTATTCCTTGGCGTTTTGGTCGGTGACGAGGAAGTCGATCTCCTTGCCCTCGTTGAGCGCGAGCAGCAGCCCCTGCGAGGCGGCGTCGGCCCGGTAGCTTTGCTCCAGGATGCGCAGGCCGACCTTGCCGGCCGCGTCGCGCAGCACCACCGAATCGGGCTCCACCTGCGTGGTCGCGCCGGCGAAGTTGATCGCGTTCACCCCCGCCTTGAGTTCGAGCGGGATGGTCTCGCGCACCACCGCGAAATTCTGGTTGTAGATCGTGAGCGCGGGGCCGGCCGGCAGGGCGAGGGGCAAGGCGGCGAGAAGCGAGGCGAGGGTGATGGGTTTCATGACTTTGCGGGAAACACTGACCCGGTTTGCGGGGCTTTGTTCAGCCTGAATTTTCCAAGGCTCGGGCCGGCCGCCGCCTTTCGCGTTGCCTGCCGCCCCGGCGCCGCGAGGGTTGGCCGGCAAAAGCGTCATGGATTCCCCCTTTGAAAACAGCTCGCCCTTCGCCGAGAGTCCCGTCCCGCAGATCGACTTTCGCGCGGAGCTGAACGACGAGCAGTTCAACGCCGTCACCGCCGAGCCGGGCCCGCTGCTCGTCCTCGCGGGCGCCGGCTCAGGCAAGACGCGCACCCTTACCTACCGCGTCGCCTACCTGCTCTCCATGGGCGTGAAGCCGGGCGAGATTCTCCTGCTCACCTTCACCAACAAGGCCGCCAAGGAAATGCTCGCCCGCGTGGAGCAGCTCACCGGCGTGGAGCCGCGCCGCTTCTGGGGAGGCACTTTTCACTCCATCGGCGCGCGCATCCTGCGCATCTACGGCGACGCGATCGGCCTCCAGAAAAACTTCACCATCCTCGACGCCGACGAGTCCGAGACGCTGCTCAAGCAGGCCGTCGAGGCCGAGGACAAGTTGTTCTTCAAGGACAAGACCCACCCCAAACCCGGTCCGCTGCACAGCGTGCTCTCGCTCGCGCGCAACACCCGCCTCGAGCTCGCCGAGACGGTGTCGCGCCACTTCCCGCAATACACCGAGATCTCGCACCGCTTCCCGGCCTTCGCCGCCGCCTACGCCGCGGCCAAGAAGGAGCAAAACGTCCTCGACTACGACGACCTGCTGGAGCTCTGGCTCGACCTGCTCGTGAAGTGCCCCGACCTCGCCGAGTATTTCTCCAACCGCTTCCGCCACCTGCTCGTCGACGAGTATCAGGACACCAACACGCTCCAGTCCGAGATCGTCGACCGCATGGGCGCCCACCACCGCGTGATGGCGGTGGGCGACGACGCCCAGTGCATCTACTCCTGGCGCGGCGCGAACTTCGAAAACATCATGACCTTCCCCGACCGCCACGAGGGGACCGTCATCCACCGCATCGAAACCAACTACCGCTCCA
>JAIXVY010000325.1 GCA_027482505.1 Opitutaceae bacterium
GTGGCGGGGGCGGACGACGGGATTGGTGGTGTCGCGGGTGAAGTGGACGCCGTCCTCGGACCAGGCGTGAAGGATGGCGGAGCCGTGGAAGTCACGCATCGAGTAAGTCTGGTAAAAAAGATGCACGCGGCCGTTGAGGACGATGGCCCCCGGGGCGGCGATGCCTTCGGCCTCGAGCGAGCCTTCCAGCGGCAGCTTGGCCACGGGCGTCCAGTCGAGGAGATTGTCGCTGGTGGCTATGCCGATGCCCGTGACCTGCGGCGCAAGCCAGATGGTGTAATACATCCAATAACGGTCGAGGAAGCGCACGACGACGGGGTCTTTGGTGCGCCGGCTTTCGGTCGAGGCCGGGTCGGCGAAAAACATGCGCGGCTTCAGAAGCGTGGCGGCGGACTGCGCGGCGGTTTCGGGCGTGGCCGCGCCGAGCTGATTCGTCAGCGGAAGTCCGGATTGCGAGGCGAGCATGGTGGCGATGATAAGGGTGGTGTGTTTCACGGTTGAATGACGGCGCGGAAGCGGGAGACGAAAGTATCGATGCCCTCGATGTGGAACCAGCGGATGGTATGCGGAGAGCCCCGCTCCTGATATAGGGTCGCGCAAAGTTCGCTGGTCGCGGGCAGGGCGCGGTAATCGCGCCAGGCGGCGTCGTAGTCGGCGAGTTCGCGGGAGATCGCGACGCGGTCGCCGTCGGTGGTCAGAACGAAAAGGCGCCACGCGGCGCGGTGAATGCGGTAAAGATGCAAACCATAGCGGCAGGAGACGCGGACGTTTTCGCCCGTCGCCGCGTCCGGGAACGCGATGGAGTCGGCCAGGGCCGCCATTTCTGCCCAAAGCGACACGGATTCGTCGCGCCAGGCGAGCAGCTTGCGCAGTTGCTCGGGCGTGGTGCCGGGGTTCACGACCGGCGCGTTCAGGTATTCGTCGCGGGTCCACCACACCGTATGTTCCCGGGCGATCGGGCAGCGTCCTCGAAGGGCGGCGTCGGCGGAGTGAAGGCAAAGGCGGCGGAAACGCTCGGCGTCGGCCGGCGCGAGCTGGAGCTTTTCCGAGGCGTAGCGGCGGAAAAAGGTCTCTTCGGACCAGAATGGAGCGAGGGCCCATTGGGCGAAGACCCACGCATTGAGGTCGGGCCATAGCTCATGCTTGATGTAGGGGCCTTCCCAGCCGCCGCCGCGTGTCCACGTCCACACGCCCGCATAAAGGGGACTGCGACGGCCGAACGCGCCGATGGAGCGAAACGAACTGTCCTCCGCGTCCCACGGCGTGCGGTGTTCCTCGAGACCCTCAAGAATGCCATGGCCAAGATAGTTCGGGTAGGCGCCCTTGCCCTCGTATTCTCGTGCGCATTGGATCTCGATGATTTGCGGGTGGCGGCCCTGGCCGATGGAGCGCGAGAACCGGTTGGCGCGGTGAAAATCCTCCTCGCAGTGTTTGATGCTGATGATGAGGAGCGGATGTGGCTCCACGGCCGCGTCCACCTTTGCGTAGTCGGCGGGCGATCGGTCAAAGCTGTTCCAAGTGCGGAACACGAGCCGTTTTCCAAGCTTCACGCAGATCTCTTCGCGCAGCAGGGAAAGCAGGGGAATGATCGTGCGCTCGGGATCGAACGGATTCTGGATTTTTCCCGCGTGATGGGGCGCGTCGTGCAAATAGGTTTCCCCGATGCGAACGACTAGTCCGTCGAGAAGCGGAAAACGTCGAAATGTGCCGGCGATGAGCTGGCGAAGCAGATTTTGCGTCAGGGGATGGCGCGGGTCGCCGAAAGTTTCCTGGACGCGGTGTTTTTCGACGAGGGCCTTGGGCAACAGGATCAGGTCTCCCATCGCGTAACTGGCTATCCCGGCCGCATGGTTGGCCGCCATCTCGCGATCGAGGAACGCGGCCTTGGCGTCCACCCAGGCCCGGCCCGGGCTTCCGGGCGGAAACACATCGGGGTCGCTGTCGGCCCAATCGATGGCGAGGGTGGGGGAGTCGAAGAGGGGGAAGCAGCGGGCGTTGTAGCCCATCTCGCGCAGGACGCGCGGATCGTCGAAGCGGGTGGCGTAGCGCGGTTCTCCGGGGTTGTGGTGGACCATGTCCATCACGAGGGGCGGGCGCGGAGGCTGGTCGGGGGGCGAGCTGTGCATCGGCGGGAGGCGTTGTGGAAAATCAGGGACTGAACTCGTAGCGGAAATAGTCGAAGTCGGCGTATCCATACTGCCACGACGCATCGGGGTCCGCCTTGGAATCCCCCGGGCCCCGGGCGCGGTTGTTGAAGGTGTAAAGTCCGATGCGGTCGCCGCGATGGTTGCCGGAGCGAAGCAGATAGGCATCCGGCCATTCGAGGAAGCTGCGACCGTCGTCCAGGCTGTAGCGGTAGCGATTGATGCGATCGGCGCCGATCTCGGACCGTAGAAGGAGAAACGGACCGGGGACGATGACCGTGTATGCCGGGGGGGCCTGATTGTAGCGTAGAAAAAGACGGCCCGCGTCGTCGCGGAAGACGCCTAGCGAGGCGAAGTGCCTGCCGCCGTCGAAATGCGCGAGGCCGGCCTCCTGGCCGGCGCGGAGGCCGGCGAGGTCGATGCGCGTCTCCGCGAGGACCGAGGCGGTCGCGACGTAGCCTTGGTTGAGCACATTCCCGATTTTGAAGAAGTCTTCGCTGCCATCGGCCGTGGCGAAGGCGTAGAGCCTGAGCCAGCCGGGACGTTGGGCGAGCGACCAAAAGCCGGGACGTGGTTCGTGATTCCAGAGCCAATTGGGCGAGAGTCGGGCGGCGCCGCTGTTTTGCTCTCCCGGGTATGCGCCGTCGCCGAAGTGGTCGCTGTCCTGGAAGCGGGCGCGCTCTGTTTTGGCGCCGCGGATCGGCGGCTTCGGGGCCAGCCAGCGCATGACGGCGGGCTTGAGCGGTTGGTGCGGATGGTGGCGGTCTCCGCGCGCTTCGGGCACCAAGCCCGAGCCGTCGTAGGGCGTGGCTTGGACGTCTGCCGCGCCGGTGGATTGCGGATTGTCGCGCGACACCTCGCCGGGAAAGGGCCAGCCCTCGATCCAAGTGACCGGAAGCAGAGAGGTGGGGCGGCACTCCGGATACACCTCCTTTTCGCCGTGGTGGGTGATCCAATACCAATGTTCGCGCCCGTCGGTGGACAGCCAGGCGGGGACATCGATGAAGCCCCCTTGGTTGGGCTCGCGGGTGGGGCGGGGATGACGCAGCTCGACGAGTATGCGCTGGGTTTCATACACGCCCGGGTCGCCTGGGCCGCCGGAGCCGATGTGGCGTCCGGCTGAGTCGAACTTGTCGCCGTAGATGGATTTTGCGCGGCGCAGGATGCCCATGCGGAAGCCGTCCCAATACTCGCTATGGAAATGGTAAACGTAGTCGCACACCCGTTGATCCGGACCGTGGCGACCGGAGAAGGTGGAGCGACCGATCTCGGTATCGGGACCGAAGCGCATGATCTTGGACGCCTCGGCGGAGAAAAAATCGTTGGTCACGGTGCCCTCGCGTCCGGGGTGGTGCGCGGCGTGGATCACGCTCAGCATGTCGCCGGCGGCGTTGATCTCCGCCTTGTGCGAGTCCTCCAGCGTCCGGGTGCCGTAGAGGATGCCATCATCGGAGCGGCGAAGCAGCTCTCCTTTCGGATCGCCGCTGTCGGAGCCGTCGAAAAGGGCGCCGGCGGGCGTGGCGCCAGCGCGGCGGCGGGTGGTGTCGCCCTCGGTGTTCATGAAATCGAGGTCGCCGTCGAGCAGTCGCGTGCCGTCCAGGCTGAGCTGAAAGAGATGCGGATACCAGGCGCCGGGAAGCTTGCTGGCCACGAGCCAGGCGGCCTTCAGGGTGCCGTCGTCGTGGAAATCCCAATACGGACAGGGATCGTCCCAGAGCAGCGCGCGGAGCGGACGTCCGCGGCGGTCTTCCATGAAACGCGCGGTCCAGGGGCCGCGCGGATCGTCGGCGGTGGCCACCACGAAGCCCGAGGTGAAAAGCGTGGTGTGGACAAACCAGCGCTTGCGGGCGACGAGAGCGCCGGAGGCGTCGCGTTCTTTCCACTCAAGCTTGCGCAGCGATCCGGCGTAGACGCCGGCATTGTAGCCGGCCATGCGTTGCCAGCTAAGGTCGGGATCTAGGCCGGCGAGATCGGGCAGGGTCTGCCCGATGGTGCGCCAATTCACGAGGTCGCTCGATTCCAGGATGGGCATGCCGGGGCAAAGCTGAAACGACGAGGTGATCATGTAGTAACGATCACCGTCGCGAACGACGTCCGGGTCGCAGTAATCCCCGGGAAGAATCGGGTTGGCGTAGTTTCCGTCCCCCTGATCTCCCCAGTCCGGTCGAGCTGTGCGAGTGTTCATCGCCGGGTTTCAGGAGATGTGCCGGCTGAGGATTCGCACGCCGAACCCCGGCAGGTTTTCGCCGGTGGGCACGGGAGCGCCGTTGGAGAGAAGGTCCGGCGCCCCGGTCCAAACGCCATAATCGACGGCGGCGGGGTTTCTGTCGTGGTTGATGACAAACAGAAACTCCTCGTCGTCCGCGCGCCGCAGCGAGACCTCGATGTTCGCGCCCGCGCGGACGGGCGCGCGGATGCCTCGGTCTCCGAGCAGTTCCTTGAGCCAGCTTTCGAGGAATCGCTGCTCGGGCTGGGTGGCCAGGTAGAAGGCCTCGCCCTTGCCGAAACGGTGGCGCGTGATGGCTGGAGAGCCGGCGAAGAAATCTTCGGTGAAGGTCGCGACGGGTTCGGCGCCACGGAGGTGGATCACCTCGGAGAAGAAGCCGCAGGGCACGGCGGGCTGATCGTCGCCGGCGCCGGTGAGGCGCAGGCCGTTTTTCGCGTCGGGCGGGATGGGTTGCCACTCTTCGACCACGAGGCCGAGGACGTCCTTCAGGAGCGCAGGGTAGCCGCCGAGGTGGACGTGCTCGTTCTCGTCCACGATGCCGCTGAAGTAGGTCGTGAGCAGCGTGCCGCCCTGCGAAACGTAGTCGCGCAGTTTTTCCGCGCGGGCCACGGGGATCTGGTAGAGCGTCGGCGCGATGACGACATCGTAGCGGGCGAGGTCGGAATCGGGCGAGACGACGTCGGCGGCGACGTGGTTGTTCCAGAGCGCGGTGTGGAAGAACGAGAAGATCTTCAGGTAGTCGAAGGTCGCGGGCTTGGAAGGCAGCTCGAGGGCCCAGCGATTGTGCCAACAGTCGAGCAGCGCGACGCGGGCGGGGATGCGCGAACCGGCGACGCGGGAGAGCGAGCGCAGTTCCTGTCCGAGCTGGCGAATCTCGCGGAAAACACGCGAATCCGCCCCGACGTGGGGAAGGAGGGCGCCGTGGTATTTTTCCGCGCCGGCCTTGGAGGCGCGCCATTGGAAAAACATGATGCCGTCGGCGCCGCGGGCCATGGCGGCGTAGCTCATGGCGCGCATCTGACCGGGGCGCTTGAGGACGTTGCTGGAGCGCCAATTCACCTGCGAGCTGACCTGCTCCATGAGGATGAAGGGCAGGCCGTCCTTGAAGCCTCGGTAGAAATCATGGCAGAGCGCGGCGGCGCGGTTTTCCGGCAGGCCTTGGTGCGGGTCGGGATAGCTGTCGAGCGCGGCGACGTCGCAGAGCCCATACCAGTCGCGGTAGTTGGCGGACTTCATCACGAAGACGCCGTTGGTCGTGACCTTCGCTTCGGGCACGACGGCGCGGATCGCGGCGACCTCGGTCTCCACGATGCGGCGCATCGAGTCGCTGACGAAGCGGTGGTGGTCCAGAGACTGGGTGGGATTGCAGTAGGTCGGAGTGCGGCCGGGCAGGCAGATCTCCGACCAATCGCCGTAGATCTGGCTCCAGAACGCGGTGCCCCACGCCTCGTTCAGCGCGCCGAGAGTGCCGTAGCGACGTTTCAACCAGGCCTGAAATTCGGCGGTGCAGACCGGGCAGTAGCAGGCGTTAACGTGGCAGCCGATCTCGTTGTTGATGTGCCAGAGGGCGACGGCGGGGTGGCGGCCGTAGCGTTCGGCGAGTTTGGTGATGAGGCTGATCGAGGCCGAGCGATAGGCTACGCTGTTCGGGCAATAGTGCTGACGGCCGCCGTGGGTGAATCGCTGGCCGTCCGGTCCGAGGGCGAGGCCTTCGGGGTGCAGGCGGGAAAACCAGGCCGGCGGGGAGGCCGTGGCGGTGGCGAGGCAGACGGAGACTTCGTGACGCCAGAGGATCTCGATCACGCGGTCGAGCCAGCCAAAGTCGTAGCGGCCGGGTACGGGCTCAAGTTTCGCCCAGGAGAATATGGCGAGGCTCACCAGGTTCACCCCGGCCTCGCGCATGAGACGGGCGTCCTCGAGCCAGACCGACTCGGGCCACTGCTCGGGATTGTAGTCGCCTCCGTAAAGAATGCCCGAGGGCAGATTGGGGATGAGGGTGCGAAGCGGGGTGGCGCTCATGGGCGAAAAGGGGTGCGAGCGAAGAGGAAGAGATCGAGCGGCGGCGAGTGTAATCGATTTGACGATAAATCAGATCGATTTTTCTACCGCGTCGCGGAGTCGCCGGGCGAGAAAAGACGCCGATACGCGGAAGGGTTTACGCCATTCATTTTGGTGAAGAAGCGGCTGAAGTAGAACTCGTCCGAGAAACGGAGGGCGCGGGCGACTTCTTTCACTCGCTGCGGGGTGTTAAGGAGAAGATCGCAGGCCTCTTGGTTGAGGCGGCGGTTGAGGTAGGCCTTGGGGCTAAGGCCGACGCTGCGTTCGAAAGCCATCGAGAAGGCGTGCGGCGTGGTGCCATGCACGCGGGCGAGGGCCGAGACCCGAAGATCGGCCCCGAGTCGCTCTTCCAGCGCGGCGAGGACGGGGGAGAAAGCGGCGAACTGCTCGTGGTGCTTGGCGATGATGTCGTCGAGGTCGGGAAAGCCTTGGGCAAGCCATACGCGCAACCAGCCTTGCAGCGCGAGGCAGGCGTGGGTGCCGCGGGCCGGATCCCGCCAGAGGCTTTCCCATATCTTGCGGTCCCAGGCGCCGAGCACGCGCGGAGCGCGCCCCGGCCAATCGAGAAGCAGATCGGCGCCCGAGGCGGATTCGCAGCGGAACTTGAGCACGTAGGCCTCGTAGCGATCGGCCGGTTCGCGCACGACGGGCGTGTTGCCCATCAGCCAGTAGGCCTGGCCGGGAAGCAGTTCGAGGCGTGTTTCGCGATGGCGTATGCGCGCGCGACCGGAGCAGGCGAAGTGGATGTAGTGAAAAAAGTCCGATTCTTCGCGCCCGCGGGAGCTCCACTCCGCGCCGACGAGCGAGTGGTAGAGTCCCACGATGTGGAAACGAAGCCGCGCCGCGCGCTCGAGCTCCCGGGGTCTGGTTTGCTCGGTGATCAGCGGAACGAGCAGCCGGAAGGTGGCGGGGTCCGTGGTATCCCGGTATTTCATTTGTTAAATAACTACATGTTTCCTGAACTTCCGTCCATGGTTCATCGGGGAAAGGTCGGCTAAGCTCATTCACCCCATTCCCATGTCCGCCCTTGGCGCCAGTTTTTCCTCGCCCTCGCCGCAATTCGGCCCGGTGCCGTTTTGGTGGTGGGTGGGAGAACCCCTGGACCGATCGAGGCTCCTTTGGCAGTTGGATCGACTGAACGAAAAGGGCGTTCGCAACGCGATCATCAGCTACAACCACCACGGCGACGGAGCGCCCAATCGCGGCGAGCCCGCGGTGTTCTCCCGCGCATGGTGGGATCTTCTGCGCGACATGCTCGAGGAGTGCCGCGTCCGCGGCATGCAGCTCAGTTTCCAGGATTACACGCTGCTTAATCCGACCTTGGAGGAGATCGGAACGGAAAGGCCCGACATGCTCGGGACCGGTGAATTGCGCGAGGCGCACGTTCGCTTGGCGAGCGGCGAGGAAACGCGACTAAAGGCGGAGAACGCCGACGGGGTGCTCGCGGCTTTTGCCTACCCCGTGCGCGGCGGGCGCGCGGTCGCCGAGGCGGCGGTGGAGCTCACGGGAAGCGTCGTCGCGGGAGAGCTGACCTGGCGGGCGCCGGCCACGGAGCGCGAATGGCTGCTGAGTCTCGTGTGGGTGCGTCCGACCCACTTTGATCCCTTGCATCCCGAATCGGGGCGAGTGGTGATCGAGCGTTTTTATGCGCCCTTCGAACGCGAGGTCGGCGAACATCTCGGCACGACCTTGCCGATATCGTTTCAGGACGAGTTGAGCTTTGGCGGTTCGATGCCGCGTTGGTCGCGCGTGCTGCCGGTGGAGTTTTGGGCGCGCAAAGGCTATGCGCTCGCGCCCGTCCTGGCCGCGCTGTGGAACGATCTGGGCCCGATTTCGCCGAAGCTCCGCATCGATTACGCCGACGTCGTCACGCGGCTGCTGGAGGAGCGTTATTTTATCCCCGTCTACGAATGGCACGAGCGCCTGGGGCTGCTTTTCGGCAACGACAACCAAGGACGCGGCGGCATCGAGTCCGGCATGCGCGCCTACGGGGACGCCTTTCGCACGATGCGCTGGTATTCGGCGCCGGGAACCGATGATCCCAACCTCGCCGGGGCGAGGGCGTTCAAGGGCCTGAAGGTCAACAGCTCGATCGCGCACCTTTACCGCCGGCCGCGAGTGTGGAACGAGTGTTTTCACTCCAGCGGCTGGGGAACCTCGCCGGCGGATGTCATCGCCGCGCTCAACGCCGATTTCATTCTCGGCGCGACGGTGGTGAACCTGCACGGGCTGTATTACTCCACCTTCGGTTCCTGGTGGGAGTGGGCGCCGCCGGATTTCCATTTTCGGCAGCCCTACTGGGAGCACCTCGGGGCTCTCTCGGGCCACGCCACGCGCCTCTGCGAGATGCTGAGCCAGGGCGTGCATGTCTGCGATGTCGCCATCGTTTACCCGATCACCGCGCTGGAGGGCGGCTTGAATCCGCGGGTCGACGCCTCCGCGGATCTCGATGTGCCGGTCTCGGAGCGGCAGGCGGGCAAGACGGGCGACACGCTCGACGCGGCCGAGGCGGCGGCCTTCGGTATCGGGCGAAGGCTGCTCGAATCGGGCGTGGACTTCGATTTCGTGGATTTCGAATCGCTGGAACGCGCCGAGATCGCGGACGGCGAGATTCGCGTCTCGGGGGAACGTTATCTGGTTTTGGTCCTGCCCTGGATGTCCGCGCTGCGCATGTCGACCCTGCGCGCGGCCGCGCGTTTTGTGCGCGCCGGCGGGCTGGTCGTTTTCTTCGGCTGCACGCCGGTCGCGAGCGAGCAGGCGGGGGCGGATGATCCCGAAGTGGCGACGCTTCTAACCGAGCTCTTGGCTCCGGGTAAACGCGGGGGCAGGGGGGAGGCGATTTTTGTGCCGGAAGGGTTTCAGCCTGTCTTCGAGGCCGTGGTCGCGCACGCGGGGCGCGATTTCGATCCGGCGGGCACCGGGTTTCAGGCGGTGCACCGTCGCAGCGCCGAGCAGGATATTTACTTTGTTTATAATCCGAGCCGGCGCGAAGTGGCGGGTGCGCCTGTTTTCCGCGCCGCCGGCCATGCGGAACACTGGAACACGTGGACAGGGGAGCGCCAAGCGGCGGGTGCGGAGACCCTTGGAG
This sequence comes from Opitutaceae bacterium, assembly GCA_027482505.1. Taxonomy (GTDB): domain Bacteria; phylum Verrucomicrobiota; class Verrucomicrobiia; order Opitutales; family Opitutaceae; genus IMCC26134_A. The sequence goes on from JAIXVY010000325.1 coordinate 9,518, forward strand.
AAAATAGCCAGGTTCACCTGCGACTGGCTGCGGGAGAGGGCGCGCTTCTGGTCTTTGACCGCATGCGACCGGCGGCGCCGCCGACCATTACCGGGCTTGGGCAGCGCCCGCCCAAGGAGGTGGCGAAACGGGTGGAGGGTTTGTGGGACTGCGAGCTCATTCCAACTTTGGACAACCAGTTTGGCGACTTCCGGCGCCCCGCGTTTTCGGGGGCGATCGGCCCCGAGGCGCGTCGCTTTCGACACGCGGAGGAGGCGGCGGACGGCGCACCTGGTTGGGAGCGGGCGGACTTCGGCGACCAAGATTGGCCCGAGGTGACCTATTCCCACGGGCAACGATTCTGGAAGCTCGGTCCCATCGAGCCGGGCGCGGACATCTCGGAGATCGAGCGCGAGACTAGTTTGGCGACGCGGCTGGATTTCGCCCGCCCGGTGCTTGTGGGCGGAAAGA
>JAIXVY010000322.1 GCA_027482505.1 Opitutaceae bacterium
CAGCGGCATCAACGCCGCCTCCGTGCTCCGCGCCGCCGACGCCGGGGTGGACGTGGTGGACCTCGCCCTCGCCGCGATGAGCGGCAGCACCTCGCAGCCGAACCTCAACTCCATCGTCGCCGCCCTCCAGCACACCCCGCGCGACACCGGCCTCGACCTCGACGCGCTCAACGAGTTCTCCGACTACTGGGAAAACGTCCGCGCCGTCTACGCGCCCTTCGACACCGCGCCGAAGTCCGGCTCCGCCGAGGTTTATCTCCACGAGATGCCCGGCGGGCAATACACCAACCTCAAGGAGCAGTCCGCCTCGCTCGGCATTTCCCACCGCTGGCCGGAGATCGCCCGCACCTACGCCGAAGTGAACACCCTCTTTGGCGACATCGTGAAGGTCACGCCCTCCTCGAAAGTCGTCGGCGACATGGCGCTCTTCCTCTTCTCGCGCGGCATCAAGCCCGCCGACGTGGTCAACCTTCCCCCGGGCGAGACTCCCTTCCCCGAGAGCGTGATCGACATGCTCAGCGGCGGCCTCGGCTGGCCCGAGGGCGGCTGGCCGGAGAAGGTCTCCCTCGCCGTGCTCGGCGAAAAACGCCACGCCGCCGCCCGCGCCGCCTACCTCGCCGCGACCAAAAAGGCCAAGACCACCGCCGCCAAGGCCGCCAAGGTCGACGCCGCCGACTTCGCCAAGCTCAAGACCGAGCTTACCGCCAAACTCCACCGCGAGCCCACCGAGGACGACCTCTACTCGCACCTGATGTATCCGCAGGTCTTCGCCGACTTCGAGAAACACCGCCGCGAGTTCGGCGACGTCTCGGTGCTGCCCTCCGCCGCCTTCTTCTACGGCCTCCAGCCCGGCGAGGAGATCACGGTCGAGATCGAGCAGGGCAAGATGCTCATCATCCGCCTCGTCGGCATCGGCTCCCCCGACAAGGAGGGACGCCGCAGCCTGAGCTACGAGCTCAACGGCATGTCGCGCGAGATCACCGTCACCGACAAGCGCGTCGCCCCGCAGACCAAGGCCCGCCCGAAGGCCGATCTGGCCGATCCCGCGCAGATCGCCGCGCCCATCCCCGGCCTCATCGCCGCGCTCTCCGTCTCCGTCGGGGCAAAGGTCGCCAAGGGCGACAAACTCCTCATGATGGAGGCGATGAAGATGCAGACCACCGTCTACGCCTCGTGCAGCGGCACCGTCGGCGAGCTCAACGTCGCCCTCGGCGACACCGTCGAGGCCAAGGACCTCCTCGTCCGCATCCGCCCGGCCTGATTCATTTCAACCGACCTCACGCTCTTCCAATCGCCCCAGCCGGGCCGGTTGGAAGGTTTGCGGGATCAACCACCATGAGAGCCATCGTCATCAACATAGCCCTTTGCTCCGCGCTCGGCCTCATCGCCTCGCTGGTCGTGCAACAGATCTTCAAGCACTTCCTCGGACTGCGCGCGCTTTGGCTGCACGTCGTCACCGCCGCCGTGTTGGCCAACCTGGTATTCGGGATGGTTTTCACGCTGCTTGAGGGACAGCTCGACCCAAAGGGCTCCTTTATTCTCCCGCGTATCCTCGCCTGCGCCGTCACCGCGGCCATGGTCGCCGGAGCGCCGGCCTTCCGCTTCAACGTTCACGGCGACAAGGGAGACCACCCGGGATGGAAAGCCTCCTTTGCCATGACCGCGGTCGTGATCGCCCCCGGTTTCTTCCTCCTGTCCCTGCTCAACATGGTCAGCAGCTAACGAGGGTTTCGCGCCACTCCCTCGGCTCCGCTCCCTTCTCATTCACCCTGCCCGGCGGCCACCGCCGTGTAACCTATTGGGTTACACGGCTGTTTTTTGGGCCAAACAAAAAAGTCGCCGGGGAAAGACGGCGGCTTGGGAAAAGCGAAAGAGGGAACGGACGCCTCAGCTCGCGAGGTTAGCGCGAATGTAGTCGTAGCTTTGGCGAATGGAGTCGAAGGGATCGCCCGGGCAAACGTCCTGCTCGACGATGAACCATTCGCAGCCTCCGGCCTCGGCCTCGGCGATGATACGCTTGAACGGCAGCGTGCCCGCGCCGATCTCGCAGAAGGTCGGCTCGCCCGCGGGATTCACCTTGTAGTCTTTCAGGTGGATAAACGGCGTGCGCCCCTTCACGCGCTTGACCCACTCGACCACGTCGCCGCCGCCGCGATGCACCCAGTAAGTGTCCAGCTCCGCCACGATGTTTTCGGGCGAGGTCTCGGCGTAGACGCGCTCGAGGAAGGGCACGCCGCCCACCGGGCGGTAAAACTCGTTCGCATGATTGTGATAACCCAGCTGCAGGCCCGCGGCGCGAAACTTAGCCCCCGCGGCGTCCAGTTTGCGGAGCAGGGTGTTCACGTGCTCCGGATTATCGAAATCGATTCCGTTGGGATAAGGGTAGGCGGTGAGTTTGGTGCCGAGTTTGTGCAGGCGCTCGATGACCGCGTCGGTCTCGTCGAGAATCTTGAGCGAGGGCTCGTGCGTGGCGCAGATCGTCAGGCCTTCGCCCTTGAAGATCGCCACCAGCTCGGCCTCGGGAACGGGGCCGACGCCGCTGATCTGGACGGAGGTGTAGCCGATGGCGCGCACCTTCTTCGCCGTGGCGGCGACCTCGGGGGCGGTTTTGCAGAAATCACGCAACGTGTAGAGCTGGATGGCGACTTGGGAGAGTTTCATGGGAAGGTAAGGCGGGGATCATAGAACCGCTAAAGACGCTAAACCTCGCTAAACCGGAGTTCGGATTTAGCGGCCATTAGCGGAATTTGGCGGTTCCCAAAGCGATGGTTTACTTGCCGAAGGACTTGGCGAAATCGACCGGGGCGGCCTCCTTCACGGCTTTCTTTTTCCCCTTTTTGGCGGACTCGGCGATCTTGGCCTTGAGCAGGCGCTCATATTTCCTGCCGTCGATCGGCAGCTCCACCGGCTTGTCCAGCCAGGCGGAGAGCAGCATGGAGTTGGCCAGTTCGACCGAGTGGATGCCTTCGGGCGCGGGCGCGATCAGAGGCTCGCCGTCGAGAATGGCGTCGGTGAAATTCTGCAGAACCTCGTTGTGCTGGCCGCCGTGGCCGGCCGCCGGGATCGAGACATCCCACGTCGCCGGGGCGGCGAAACTGTGCGGGGTGGTGCGCGAAAACTCTCCCATCGGAATCTCGTTCCGGGTGTAGGTGATCTTGTCGTTCTCGTAGACCACCTTGCCGCGCTCCGCGGTGATCTCCAGACGGTTGGTGCCGGGCGCCTCGCCGGTGGACGTGATGAAGACGCCGGTCGCGCCATTCTTAAACTCCATGACCGCGGTCACGTCGTCCTCTACCTCGATGTCGTGGTATTTTCCAAAAGCGCACTTCGCCGAAACCTTGGTCGGCAGGCCGAACATCCACTGGAAAAGGTCGAGATTGTGCGGGCATTGATTGAGCAGCACGCCGCCGCCCTCGCCGGCCCAGGTCGCCCGCCAACCGCCCGAGGCGTAGTAGGCATGGGTGCGAAACCAGTTGGTGATGATCCAATTCACCCGGCGGATTTCGCCGAGCTCGCCGCTCTGAATGAGCGAACGGATCTTCTGATAATACCGATCGGTGCGCTGGTTGAACATCGCGGCGAAGACCTGCTTCTTATCGCGCCCCTTGTGGGCGGCGATCAGGCGCTCGCAATCGGCGCGATGAACCGAGATCGGCTTTTCCACCATCACGTGCAGACCGGCCTTCAGGGCCGCGATGCCGATCGTGGTATGATCATAGTGCGGCGTGGCGATGAGGACCGCGTCGACGAGGCCGGAGGCCATCATCTCGTCCGCCGATTTGAACCCCTTCACCTGCGGCACCCGGGCAAGCCGGACGGGACTGCTGTCGGCCACCGCGGCGAGTTCCAGGCGGTTGATTTTTCCGGCGAGAATCTGTTGGGCGTGCGAGTAGCCCATGTTTCCTATGCCGACGATGCCGATGCGGACTTTGTTCATATGGGGTTGAGCAGGAGAAAGCCTGCGCGGGGATAAAAAACAATGGCCAAACCCTGGCCGAATCCCTGAAACTGCAAACGGTCTCATTCAGCCCCTTTTTTTAGCCTCCTCCCCATGTTAGAAGCCCGCGTCACCCTGAAACAAGTCGCCGCCCGTGCCGGCGTGCATGTCTCCACCGCCTGGCGCGCGCTGAAGAACGACACCTACGTCGAGGCGGCGAAACGCGCGCGCATACGCGCCATCGCCAAGGAGCTGGGCTACGCGCCCGACCCCATGCTGACGGCGTTGAGCAACTACCGTCGCAAGCGCCAGCCCGCGGCCTTCCAGTCGACGCTCGCTTGGGTGAACAATTTCCCGGACCGGCGCGAGGGTCGCGAGCTGGGCAACATCGCGGTCTACCACGAGGGCGCTCTGCGCCACGCCACCCAGATGGGCTTCAAACTGGAGGAGTTTTGGCTCTCCGAGCCGGGCATGACCGCTCGCCGCGCCCGCGAGGTGCTGCTCGCCCGCGGCATTCGCGGCCTGGTCTTCCCCCCCCCAGCCTCTTTCCGGCACGGAACTCGAGCTCGACGTGGAGCCCTTCGCCAGCGTGGCCATCGGCTACTCGCTCGCCGCGCCCCGCCTGCACGTGGTGGCCAACCACCAGCACAACGCCACGCTCCGCGCCCTGCGCGAACTCGCCAAGCTCGGCCACCGGCGCATCGGAATGGTCGCCGCGACCGAGACGCTGCGCCGCGCCAACCACAGCTTCGAGTCGCCCTATCATTTTTTCCAGTCGGTGCAGGACGAGGCCCACCGCGTGCCTCTCTTCGCCATCCAAGGCCGCGACGAGCCGCGAAACATCGCCCGCGCCCGCGAGGGGTTTCTCGCCTGGTTCAAGCGCCACAAACCGACCGCCATCGTATCCCACGTGGGCGAGATCCGCGGCTGGCTCGAGGCCGCGGGGGCGACCGCGCCCGGCGACGTCTCCCTCGCCACGCTCTCGCGCGTCTTCGAAAAACAGTGGTCGGGCATCGACCAGCAGGAGGTCGAGATCGGCCGGCGCGCGGTCGAGTTGCTCGTCAGTCTCTTTCACAGCGGAGAGCGCGGCACTCCGGCCACGCCCATCCGCCTGCTGATCGAAGGACGCTGGATCGAGGGCGACACGACGCGTCGCCTCGGCCCGCCCGCCGCGGACCTGCTGGAACGCTTGGGCTAGGCCGGGGTCACCCGACGCCGGCCAGAAACGCGTCGAGCGCGGCCAGGAAGCGGGCGTTCTGCGCCTCGGTGCCGACCGTGACGCGCAGCCACTCCGGCATGCCGTAGGGCTTCATCGGGCGCACGATCACGCCGCGTTTTTGCAGCTCCACAAAGCCGCGCGCGCCGTCGCCGACCTTCACGAGGAGAAAGTTCGCCGCGCTCGGCACCCATTCGAGTTTGCGGGCCGCGAAACCTTCCTCGAGCTGCCGCAGCCCTGCCGAGTTGGTCGCGCGGGTTCGCGCCACGAAGGCGTCGTCGTCCAGCGCCGCGAGCGCGGCCGCCTGGCCGATCGCGTTCACGTTGAAAGGCTGGCGCACGCGATTGAGCAGGCCGGCCAGCTCGGGCGAGGCGTAGCCGTAGCCGACGCGCAGGGAGGCGAGGCCGTAGATCTTGGAGAAGGTGCGCAGGCCGACGACCTTTCGCCCCTCCGCGATAAGCGGCCGGATGTCGGGCGGGTTGTCCAAAAACTCCGCGTAGGCCTCGTCGAAGGCGAAGACCACGTGCTCGGGCAGCGAGCGCACGAAGGCGAGGATCTCGGCCTCGGTGTTCGCTGTGCCCGTCGGGTTGTTCGGGCTGGGCAGGAAAACGATCTTCGTCCGCGGCGTCACCGCGCGGGCCAGCGCGGCGAGGTCGTGACGGTGATTCACCAGCGGCACCTCGACCGGACGCGCGCCGAAGAGAAGCGCGACCAGCTTGTAGACGATGAAGGCGGGCGAGCCCATCACCACCTCGTCGCCCGGGCGCAGAAACACGTGGCCGAGGAGCTCGAGTATCTCGTTGGAGCCGTTGCCGACCACGAACTGCTCCGGAGCAAGACTGTGGCGCGCGGCCAGCTTCTGCCGCAGCGCGAAGCAGCCGCCATCGGGATAAAGCTCGCCCTGCGTGAGCGCTTTCTTGGCGGCCTCGATCGCGAGAGGCGAGGGCCCGAGGGGATTCTCGTTCGAGGCGAGCTTGATGATGCCCGCGGGATCGAGCCCGAGTTCGCGGGCTACATCCTCGATCGGCTTGCCCGGCTCGTAGACCGGCTGGGTGAGGACGGTGGGATTGACGAGGGCGGAAAGAGTCATGGAAGCATCAGCCAAGCGCCGCCCGCGCCCCGGGCCAAGCGGTTTCAGCGCAGGGCCACCGGGGCGGACAGCACCTCGCGAAGCACAAAGGCGCGGCGCAACGCGAGCGGGTCGCGAAGTTCGGCGGCCACGCCCCGGGTGCCCAACCCGCCGAGCGCGCGAGCGGCCGGCGCGGGCGAAACTCCGCGTTCACGCTCCTCCTGCATCCGCGCGGCCTGGCGGCGCGCCTCGCGGCGCTGGGCCTCCAATTGCTCGAGCTGCTCGGCCAGCCGGCGCTGACGCTCGAGCGCGGAAACATCCTCCTGGGCGGCCACGACCTCTCGGACGGCATCGGGCTCGCTTGGCCGCAAAGGCGGCGGGACGGGCGCCGCGTCCTCCTGGAAAACGGGACGAAAGGGATCGAAGCGAGGCAGCGGCGGCGGAGCCTCGGGGGCGGGCGCGGCCTGGCCGCGGCGCTCCGCGATCTTGCGCCGTATCTCCTCGCGGATGCGGCGGGCGCGCTCCTCCTCGTCGGGATCCGTGCCGTCGCGGTTGGCGGGCGAGAGCTCGCGGCGGGCGGGGCGGTTTTCCGGCACGCCGTCGCCATCGTAGTCGGCGTCCTCGCCGGCTTTTTCACGGGCGCGCTGGTTAAGCCAGTAGGCGATCGCGCCGGCGATCACGAGGATGAGCTGCAGATTTTCAAAAATCCATTTCATGGCGGTGCGCTTTCGGGTGGGACGGTGGGCTCGTCTTCGGCGAGCACGTCCAGGGCGGCTTGATAGTCCTCGTCGGCCACGTCGACCTTGACCCCGCCCACCGCGAGGGAGGCGAGCCAGTCGAGCGTGACCATGTTTTCATCGCGCACATGCGCCGGTATGCCGCAGCCCTCCAGGCGCATCCGAAGCAGATGCGCCTGGTCGGCGTGATTGAAGGCGGCGAGCGTGCGCATGGCGCGGAGCGGGCGGAGCAGCGCTTACTTCTTCTCTTCGCTGCCGATCACCTTGCGCATGCCGGTGTCGGCCTGGATGTTCTCCATCTTGTAATAGTCCATGACACCGAGACGCCCGGAGCGGAAGGCTTCGGCGAGGGCGCGGGGAACCTCCGCCTGCGCGCGCACGACCTCCGCCTGCATCTCCTGGGTCTTGGCCTTCATTTCCTGCTCCACGGCCACGGCGGCCGCGCGACGAATTTCCGCCTGCGCCTGAGCCATGTTCTTGTTCGCCTCGGCCTGCGCCTCCTGGAGCTTTGCACCCACGTTCTCGCCCACGTCCACGTCGGCGATGTCGATGGAGAGAATCTCGAACGCCGAGCCGACATCGAGGCCGCGCTTCAGCACGACCTTCGAGATAGAGTCGGGCGACTCGAGAACGACCTTGTAGCTCTCGGCCGAGCCGATGGTGGAGACGATGCCCTCGCCGACGCGGGCGATGATCGTGTCCTCCTTGGCGCCGCCGACGAAACGGTCGAGATTCGTGCGAACCGTCACGCGGGCCTTCACCTTCACTTGGATGCCGTCCTTGGCCACGCCATCGATGGTAGTGCGACCGGAGGCGGGGTTGGGGCAGTCGATCACCTTTGGGTCAACCGAGGTGCGGACGGCCTCGACCACGCTCTTGCCGGAGCCCTTGGTCGCGAGGTCGATCGCGCAGGCGCGGTTCCAGTTCAGCTCAATGCCGGCCTTCTGCGCGGCGATGATCGCTTGCACGGTCGGGACGACGTTGCCGCCCGCCTGGTAGTGCGAGGCGATCTCGTCGGCGTTCAACGCGATACCGGCGCGCACCGCGGTGATGCGGGCGTCGACGATGAGGCCGAAGGGAATGCCCGCGAACTTCAGCGCGACGAGCTTCGACATCGGAACCGAGGCTCCGTTGAAGAGCGCTTTCACGTAGGCTCCGATAAGGCCGAACACGAGCGCTCCGACGATGAGGAGCGGTATGCCGACAATGAACAGGATGACGATAGTGGTGGTGCTGATTTGCATGGATGAAAAAAGTAAGGGTTAAGAAACGACGGAGGGAGGCGGACTTGTCTACGAGACGCGGCTTACAATCAGGCGGAAATTATCCAGCGCGACGACCTTCACCTGCGCGCCCGCCTCGATGAAGCCGTCGCGGCAGAAGGCCTCGTAGCGGCGCCCCTCGACTTTGACGTAGCCGCTCGGGCTAAGCACGGTCTCGGCAACCGCCAGCGAACCAATCACCGCGGCCGCGTCGGCGATAGGAGGCTGGCTTTGGCCCTCCAAGGTCCGGCTCATCGAAAAATGCCGGGCCAGGCGCGACTTTGGCAGCCACACCAACTCGAGATAGACGACCAGCCCCAGCACGAGCAAGGCGCCGGCCAACGTCGCGAAGCCGACCTCGGGACCGAACTCCGAGAACGCAACCAACACGCCCGCGAGCAAAACCAGCCCGCCGACGATGCCGATGATCGCGCCCGGCACGACGAGCTCCAAGGCAAGCAGCAGGACGCCGCAGAGCAGAAGGGTGATTACCAAAGTCATGAGCGCACCTCCTCGACCACCAGGCTGAAATCGCGCCGGGCGGTCACCCGCACCCGCGCGCCGGCCGCGATCGCGTCCACTTCGCAACGGGCCTCGTAGCGCCGGCCCTCGACTTCAACCTGCCCTCCCGGACGCAAATCCGTCGTGGCCACGCCAAGGCGACCGAGCAGACTATCCGCCTCCGCCCCCGCCTCGGGCGCAACGCCCGCGAGCTGGGCCGGCAAACCGGCGCCGCCGGCCACCGCGATGCGGGTGAGGAACCAGCCCCTGGGCAAAAAGCGCCACAGCGCCAGCGCCCCGGCGCAGGCTATCGCCAGCCCCGCGAGGAGATTGAGCAGGGGCGCGAGCAGCGCGTCGCCGCCGAAGTTCACCGACATCGGCTCGTTCGGCCAGACATCGACCATCGACCAAACCAGCGCGCCCAACATCAACGCCGCACCCGAAAGGCCAAAGACGATCGTTCCCGGAAAAAAGAAAAGCTCCACCGCCACCAGCGCCGCCCCCAGAGCGAAAAAGAGCGCCGGCTCGTGACCGGAAAGCCCCGCTATATAGTGGCCGAAAAACACCAGGCCGAGCAACAGGCCGCCCGTGATGCCGAGAACGCCAAAGCCGGGCGTCTTGAACTCGATGAAAACACAAAGCAGACCCGCGCCCATGAGCAGCGGGGCGATCTTGCTCAACCATGCCGCCACCTCCTCGGACCAGGAGACCTCGAGCCGGGCGATCTCGTATCCACCTTTTCCATACTTCGCGTCCAGCAGGTCGTCGAGCTTCGCGAAGGTGCCGGACGAAAACAGGGGGCGCGCCGGCTCGCCGTGCTGGGCCGCCGCCTCCTCCGCGGTGAGCGAGAGCAGCTCGCCCTTGGGCTTGATGACCTTTTCGCCCACCTTGAACTCATACTCGGGGTCCATCATCGCCTTGATCACCTCGCCGCGCAGGCGGTCGCCCTCGTTGTAGGCGCGGATCTTCGCGTTCATGAAGCTGTTCACCTTGCGCTTCATTCCGTCGGCGACGTCCGCGCCGGTTCCCATCACGACCTCCGCGGCGCCGATCACTCCGCCGGGCGCAAAATAGACCTTGTCCGCCACCGCCGATATGATCGCGCCGGCCGAGATCGCCTCCTTGTTCACATAGACGACCGTCTCGCCCTCAAACTTGTCCAAGGCCTCCATGATCTCGAGCGTCACGCCCAGCTCCCCGCCGGGCGTGTCCATATCGATGATCACCGCGCGCATGCCGGCCTCCTGCGCCTCCTTGAGACCCCGCCGTAGCACATAGAGGATGGGTTTCCCGATCTGGTCCCGCACCGGGATAACTTTTACCCTTACCGGCCCGGCCTCGGCCTCGGTGCCGCTCGCCGCGATCGCCGGAGCCTGCGCCGGGCCCGCGGCGGGAGCAACCGTCTCCGGGCTCAGGGCCGGAGCCGTCGCCGGCATACTCCGCTCCTTCACCGCTTCGTCCGCGACCTCCGCCCGAACGGCAGAGCCCAGCGAAAGCGCCACACCCAACCAAGCCGCGAGAAGCATCATCCGAAGAACTTGCATCATTTCGTCGCAAACAATCCCCCTTACGCCCGCGGCGCAAGCGCCACTGGATTCCACACTCCACGGAAAAATCTTTTGCGCCTCCCCGCCCCGCCGCACATCCCTCCCCCTTCCATGTTCGATACCGTCTCCTTCCTCGGCGAAACCTTGCACCGCTGGCGCGTGGGCCGCTCCACCTATCTCGCCCACGTCGAACGCGGAGCCCGCTTGATGAACTGGAACCTCGACCTCCCCGACGGAACCCAGCGCGACGTCATACACTGGCCCGAGATCTCCACCTACGAGGGCTTCCAGTCCGTCCGTGGCGGCAACCCGATTCTTTTTCCTTTCTGCGCCCGGAGCTTTGATCGCGGCGACATCCAGTTCTGGCGCGACGCCGGCGATGTGCGCCGGCCCATGCCCATGCACGGCTTCGCCCGCCAGGGGCGCTTCGCCCTGGTTCGGGCCGACGACACCGGGTTTTCCGCCGTGCTACAGCCCGACGCCGTCGCGTGCGAGGCCTACCCCTTCGCCTATGAGTTCACGGTGGTCTACCGCTTCGCGTCCGCCTCCCTCACCTGCGAGTTTCTCCTCAAAAATCTCGATTCGCGTCCCCTGCCTTGGAGCGCCGGCCACCATTTTTATTTCGCCGCGCCCTGGGAACCCGGCCGCACCCGGGCTGACTATCGCCTCTCCGTGCCCGCCTCCCGCCGCCTTCGTCAGGATAAATTCGGGCAACTCGTCCCCGGACCCGAGTTGCCCTCCGTAGATTCCCTCGCCCGTCCGGAGTGGGTCGACACGCTCCATCTCGGCCTCGCCTCGCCCACCGCCACGCTCGCGCCGGCGGGCGGAAGAAGCGGCGCGATCACCGTCACGATCGGGCTGGACAAAAAAGCTCCGCCCGCGCCCTCCGCCACCTTCGTGACGTGGACGCAGGGCCCCGACTCGCCTTTCTTCTGCGTCGAGACGTGGATGGGGCCGCCCAACTCCCCCGAGCACAAGATCGGCCTGCACCATGTGCCGCCGGGCAAGAGCCAGAGTTTCGTGGTAGAGGTCGCGCTCGCCACCTGAGTTTTTCCCATCTAACCATCTGCCTTCATGTCCGACTTGCTTTTAGTCGTCCCGCCGGTTCCCGCCCTAGCCTTTCTCGAGGGCATCGGCGCCATGGAGATGATGCTGGTGGCCATTATCGGCCTGCTGCTTTTCGGCGGCAAAGGGCTGCCCGACATGGCCCGCACGCTCGGCAAGGTCGTGCGCGAGTTCAAAAAAGCCACCGCCAACGTCGAGCAGGAGGTCCAGCGCGTCATGAACGAAGAGCCGCCGCCGGCAGCCAAACCCAAGCCGCGCGCCCGCCCCGCGCTGTCGACCCCGGCCCACACCGTGCCCGTCACGCCCCCTTCGCCCGAAGCGCCCTCCGCGCCCGCGACACCGCCGTCGCGGACCGATGCTCCGCCGCCCGCCGCCTGATCTCGTTTTCCTCCCGTGCCCGCTCCCCTCCTTTACGGTTCGCTCATCGGATTGGCCCAGCTTTTCGCCACGCTGCTGGTCTTCGCCCTCGGCCTGCACGGCTCCGCCGAGTCCCTGCCCAAGGCGCAGATGCCGGAGAGTCTGATCGGCTTCGTGTTTCTCATGGTGCTTTTGGGACTCGCCCATCGCTCGACCAAGAAAACCGCCCTCGCCCGCGCCGAGGAGTTCGGCTTTGGCGCCGCCGCCAAACTCTTCGGCCTCGTCGCCGCCGTCGGCGGACTGGTCACCGGCCTCGGTCAATGGCTCTACCTAGCCGCCATCAACCCCGGCCTGCGCGACTTGCAGCGCGCCGAGATCCTGAAGCGCCTCGAACCCGAGCTGGCCAAGCTCGCCGCCGAAGACGCGGCGAAGGTCATGCAACAGGTCGATCAGGCCTCCTCGGCCGTCGCGCGCGGCGTGGTCTACGGCCTCAACACGTTCTTCTTCGCCCTCCTGCTCGGCCTGGCCTACGCGCTCATCTTCCGCGCCGCCGCCCGGCGCGAGGCGGCGGGCAAGTGAACGCCGCGATGCTTTCGCGCCTCGCGCCGGCCTGGTCGCGACGGCGGGCGCCCCGTCGCTTGATTCCCGCCGCTTGCCGGGCAATCTGAACCATGGCCGACCGACCGCCGATTCACTCCGCGTCCGAACGCGCCGTGCTGCTGACCCTGGCCGCGGTGCAGTTCACCCACATCCTGGACTACATGATCATGATGCCCCTCGGCCCGGGGCTCATGCGTGAATTTTCCCTCTCACCCGCGCAGTTCAGCCATTTGGTCGCCGCCTACGGAGGCGCCGCGGCCGCGGCCGGCCTGGCGGGAGCGCTTTTCATCGACCGGCTCGACCGCAAGCGCGCCCTCGCCTGGCTCTATGCCGGCTTCGCCTTGGCGACACTCGCCTGCGCCCTGGCCCCCACCCACGCGGCGCTGCTGCTCGCGCGGCTGGCCGCCGGCGCCTGCGGCGGACTGGCCGGATCTGTCGTCGTCGCCATGGTCGCGGACGTTGTCCCCCCCGAGCGCCGAGGGCGCGGCATGGCGTTCGTGATGTCGGCCTTTCCGCTCGCCTCCGTGGCCGGCGTGCCGCTCGGCATCGCCCTTTCAAACCGGCTCGGCTGGCACGCGCCGTTCTTCCTGCTCGTGGGTCTGGCCGGCCCCATCCTCTTCGCCATCGCCCGCTGGCTGCCCAGGCGCGCGCCCGCGGCGGATTCCGCCCGCGGCTCCGCGTGGAGCCGGATGCGCGGCCTCCTTTCGGAACACATCCACTGGCGCGGCTTTGCCGTCACCGCGGCGCTCGTCTCCGCCGGCGGCTGCGTCATTCCCTTCATGGCTCCCAGCTTGGTCGCCAACGCCGGAGTGACCCCGGAGGCCCTGCCCCTGGTCTACTTTTTCGGCGGCGCCGCCACGTTTTTCTCCACCCCCTTCATCGGCCGCCTGACCGATCGACACGACAAGCTGCGCGTCCTGGCCGCCCTCACCCTTCCCGCCATGGCCGCCACGCTTATCGTCACGAGCCTGGGACCCGCGCCGCTCTGGATCGTGCTGGCCGCGACCACGCTCTTCTTTGTCGGCATGTCCGGTCGCTTCGGCCCCGCCACCACCCTCGTCGCCAACGCCGTAGAGCCTCGCTTCCGCGGCGGTTTCATGAGTTTGAATTCCGCCGTGCAACAAGGCGCGTCCGCCGCCGCCAATCTCGTGGCCGGCGCCCTCGTCACCCGCGACGCCGCCGGCCATCTCGTGGGCTACGCCCGGGTCGGCTGGCTCGCCGTCGGAGGCTTCCTGCTCACCCTGATCCTCGCCCATCGCCTGCGCGCCGCCGCCCCGCACGCCGCGGTCAACGTCCCCGTCGGTCCGGCCACCGCCGCGCCCTTCAACCGCGGCTGACCTTTCCGTTTGCCGCCTCTGATCCGCGGGATCATCTTTTATCCATGTTCGAAATCATCAAAAAAACCCTCCTCGCCGGCGTTGGCGCCGCCGTCGTCACCAAGGAGAAGGTCCAGGACGCGCTCGACGACTATGTGCGCCAGGGCAAGCTCAAGGCCGACGACGCCCGCATCATCGCGGAAAAGATCGCCGAACGCGGCAAACGCGAGTTCGACGAGCTCAGCCAGCAGGCCTCCGCCAAGGCCGCCGATCTCTTCAACCGGCACGACTCCGCCGTCGCCGCGCGTCTCGCCGCGCTCGAGGCCCGCGTGTCCGCCCTCGAGGCCGCCGCCAACGCCGTCCCGCCTCCCGCCCCGACCCGCAACGGCGAACCCTGAGCCGCCGCGACAGGTCGACATCGCCCGGGCCGCCGCTCCCCGCGCCTCCCGTCTCCTTGCTCCCGCTCCCAGCTCTTGACCCCCTTCGCCCTCGTCACCCACGCCGTCCGCGCCAAGGAGATCATCGGCGTGGCCGCGCGCTCCGGCTTCGGCGAGCTGCTCGACCAGCTCGAGCTGCCCCCGGGGTTTTGGCAGCGTTTCATCCCTCGCCCCTCCCACCGCCGCCCCTCCTACGAGCGCATCCGCGAGGCCTTGGAGGAGCTCGGCCCCGCCTTCATCAAGGCAGGCCAGCTCCTCAGCATGCGGCCGGACGCCCTGCCGCCCGCGCTCATCATCGAGCTGCGCAAGCTCCGCAGCAACGTCGCCCCGCTTCCCTTCGCGGACATGCGCCCCGTGCTCGAGGAATGCCTGGGCCGGCCCATCGCCGAGGTCTTCTCGGAGTTCGACGAGAAGCCCGCCGCCTCCGCCTCTCTGGCCCAGGTGTATTTCGCCCGGCTGCACGACGGCCGCGAGGTCGCGGTCAAGATCCAGCGCCCGGGCCTGCGCCGCCTCGTGGAGACGGATCTCACCCTGATCGCCTTTTTCGCCGGCCAGCTCCACGCCCGCGTCGCCGCCCTCCAGCCCTACGACTTGCCCGCCGTGGTCGCCGAGGTGAGCGCCGGAGTCCTGCGCGAACTCGACTTCACCCACGAGGGCCGCAACCAGCGCTTTTTCACCGCCACCAATCCCGACCCCGGCGCCGTCTTCGCGCCCGAGATCTTCGAGGAGTTCTCCTCTGAGCACGTGCTCGTCATGCAGCGCATCGTCGGCCGTCCGGTCGACTCGCCGGGACTGACGCCCGAGGCCGCGCAAAACCTGGCCCGCGCCGGCGCCACCTCGCTTTTCCATCAGGTCCTCGTCGCCGGCTTCTTCCACGCCGACCCCCACGCCGGCAACGTGCTTGTCACCCCGGACGGACGCCTCTGCTTCCTCGACTGGGGCCTCGCCGGCCATCTCACCCGACGCCTACGCCACGGCCTCGCCGATCTCTTCCTCGCCGCCGTCGACCAGGACGCCGAGCGCATCGTCCAGATCGCCGCCGACCTCGGCAGCCCCGCCGGCCGCGCCGATCTCCGCGCCATGGAGCGCGACGTCACCCTCGCCCTGCGCGAGGACTTCAACCGCGCCATCGGCCAGGTGAACATCGGCCGCGCCATGCTGAAGCTGCTCTTCATCTTCGGCCGTAATGGGATTTCCATTACAAGCGACTACTCCCTCATGGCCAAGGCCGTGCTCAGCATCGAGGAGGTTTCCCGCACCCTCGACCCGGGCTTCGACCTCAAGCGCGCGGCCAAGCCCGTGCTCGTCGACCTCCAGCGCGAACGCACCGGCCCGCGCGCCGTGCTGCGCGACACGCGCGCCATGCTCCGCGGCACCCTCTCCTCGCTGCGCGATCTGCCGGCCGAGCTCCACCGCATCATCCGCCGCGTCGAGCACGACGAGCTCACCATCAAGTTCCGGCACCAGGGCCTCGAGGACCTCGACGACGCGCTCAAGACCTCGGCCAACCGCATCGCCCTCGGCTTCATCAGCGGCTGCCTCGTGATCGGCAGCTCGCTCATCGTCGCCTCGCGCGACGGCGTGAACAACGGGCTCAGCATCCTGGGCTACGTGCTGGCCGCCGGCATCGCGGCCTACGTCGTCTACGGCATCTTCCGCGAGGGCGGACGCTGAGCTGACGCGCCGCCGAGCGTCCCGCCCGGCACAAACTTCGGCAGAACGCGCTGATGCCGCCCCTTGCCCGGGCCATGCATCAGCAGATCCGAGATCAACTGGGCCAGCTTGCGCCCCAGCTCGGCGCCCTCCGCGCGATACCGGGCGATGGACGGCACCGCGTGGCTGAGGAAATGGTCGTCCCAGCCGGCGATCAGGGCGACCTCGTCCGGCACGCGCACTCCCGCCCCCAGCAGCACGCAAAGCACGCTCAGGCAATCCTCCGGACACGACGCGTAGAATCCGTTCGGCTTCGCCGGCCCGGACAGCAGTTGCCCCACCGCCGCCTTGATCGCGTCCGGCTTGGGCTCGTATTCGACGATCCGCGCCCGCCCGCCCAGCCGCTCCATTTCCTCGACGAACATTGCCGCCCCCAGCCGATCTCCGAGGCTGGTGAATTTCGCGATCATATAGACGCAGTCGCGATGACCTCTCCGGTAAAACATCCCCGCCGCGTGCCGCGCGCTCGCCCGGTTGTCCGGATACACGCAAGGCATCTCCACGCCCTCGTGCACCCGCCCCAGCGCCACGCTCGTCCGTCCGCGCCCCGCGAACCAGCGCTGCATCGGCTCCGTGGAGTAAAGCAGCAGCCACGCCGCCGTGTCGGGCAGCGAGTCCAGCCGCTCCAGCTCCTCCGGCATGTGCCGCTTGAACACCATGGGCCGGTGCTCGAACTCCATCCGATAGCCCACCGCCGCCATCCGCTCCGTCAGCTCGACCAACGCCGCGTGGCTCTCCGACCCGAGCGCGGTCAAAGGATAGGGAGCCAGCACCCGGACCGTGCTGCCCGGCTTCGAGGAGTCCGCCGCGCGCTTCCCGCAGATGCGATGATGCCGCCCCCGGCCGCCCGGCTCCACCCGCCCTTCCCGGATCACCTGCGTGAGCGCTCGCCGCAACGTCACCCGGCTCACTTGGAGCTCCCGGCACAGCTCCGACTCGCTGGGCAGGCTGCCCGCCCAGCGTCCGGCCTCCATTCCGGTCCGCAACACGGCCGCGACCTGGTCGGACAACAAAACGCGGCGAGGCAGCTGCTTCATTCCGGAACCGCACCGGTTGTCTTATCAAAAGACAAGCCGGGGATGGGCCTTTGCGTTTGCTGGGGCCGCCCCCCTTCCAAGTCTTCCCGGGCGCGGACGAGCGCCGAGCCGGGCGTCCCCCCGCCCCCTCTTTCCTCCTCAATGAGAAGCCTCCTCGCCCTCTGCTCCGTTTTCATGCTGAGCCCCACCCTCGCCCTCCACGCCGAAACCTCGGCCGCCGTTTCGCCCCGCGAGACGATCAACTTCAACGCCGGCTGGTCCTTTCGCCAAGGCGACCCGTCCGATCTCGGCGGGGCCGTCTCCTACGAGACGTTGAAACCGTTCCTGCTTCACGGCGCCAACGCCTTCGCCCGCACCCCCGCTCCCGCGCCCGACGCGGCCGCCCTTCCGCGCGTCGACGTCGCGCTGGCCGGCTTCGACGACTCCTCCTGGCGCAAACTCGATCTGCCCCACGACTGGGGCATCGAGGGCCCCTTCAAAATGGAATACCCCGGGCACACCGGAAAACTCCCGTGGTGGGGCGTCGCCTGGTATCGCAAGAGCTTCGACCTTCCCGCCGCCGCCACGCCGGGCGCGCGCCACTACCTCGATATCGACGGCGCCATGTCCTACGCCTCCGTCTGGTGCAACGGTCGCTTCGCCGGCGGCTGGCCCTACGGCTACAGCTCCTTCCGCGTCGACCTCACGCCCTTCCTCCGCCCCGGCGAGCGCAACGTCGTCGCCATCCGTCTCGACAACCCGCCCGATTCGTCGCGCTGGTATCCCGGCGGCGGCATCTACCGCAACGTCCGCCTCGTCCGCACCTCTCCCGTGCACGTCGGGCAGTGGGGCACCCGCGTGACCACGCCCGAGATCGCCCCCGACCGCGCCCGCGTCCGTGTTGAAACCACAATCGACAACCACGACTCCGCCGCGGCCTCCCTCCAACTCCGCACCCGGCTCTACCGTCTCGACGCCGAGGGCTCGCGGCGCGAGCCCGTCGCCTCCTCCCCGCCCGAGCCGCTCGCCGTCCCCGCCGGCGCCTCCGCCACCCTCGCCCAGACCATCGCCGTCGCCCACCCGCGCCTCTGGAGCCTCGGCTCCCCTCAGCGCTACCTCGCCGTCACCCAGGTCCTCCGCGACGGCGCCGTCGTCGACGAATACGAGACGCCATTCGGCATCCGTCGCATCGAGTTCACCCCCGACCGCGGCTTCCGCCTCAACGGCGAGCGCGTTCCGCTCAACGGCGTCTCCCAGCACCACGATCTCGGCGCCCTCGGCGCGGCCTTCAACACTCGCGCCGCCGAGCGCCAGCTCGAGATCCTCAAGGAAATGGGCGTGAACGCCATCCGCACCACCCACAACCCCGCCGCGCCCGAACTCCTAGACCTTTGCGACCGCATGGGCTTGCTCGTCATCGGCGAATCCTTCGACTGCTGGCACTGGGGCAAGACGCCCAACGACTACGGGCGCATCTTCAACGACTGGCACGAGCGCGACCTCCGCGCCATGATCCGCCGCGACCGCAACCACCCGTCGCCCATCCTCTGGAGCGTCGGCAACGAGATCGTCAACGTCGAGCACCCCGAGAATGCCCAGATCGCCAAGCGCCTCGTCGCCATCGGCCGCGAAGAGGACCCGAACCGCGGCGCCACCGCCGGCGTCAACAACACTCCCGTCGGCTTCAACGGCTACCAGCGCACCTTCGATGTATTCGGTTTC
>JAIXVY010000323.1 GCA_027482505.1 Opitutaceae bacterium
CGAGCTCCTTGTTGGTGCAGTAGGTGATGTCGCAATCGTAGGCCGCTTGCCGGTCGGCGAGGTCCATGCCTTCGATTACGGTACCGACGGTGAGGCCGAGGAAACGATAGAGGTATCCCATCCACTCGGAGTCGCGGCGGGCGAGGTAGTCGTTGACGGTGACGAGCTGCGAGTTGCGCCCGGTGAGGGCGTTCAAATACATCGCGGTCGTGGCGACGAGGGTCTTGCCCTCGCCGGTCGCCATCTCGGCGATGCGCCCCTGGTGCAGCGCGATGCCGCCGATGAGCTGCACGTCGAAATGCACCATGTTCCACTCGAGCTCCTGGCCGCAAACGAGGCCCTTCAGGCCGACGAGGCGGCGGGCGGCGTTTTTCACCGCGGCGAAGGCCTCGGGAAGCAGGGCGTCGAGCGCGGCCTTCTTGTCGGACGCGGCGGCGATGCGGGCCTTGAATTCCGCGGTTTTGGCGCGCAACTCGTCGTCGCTCAGCTTCTGATAGGATGCCTCGATCTCGTTGATCTTGGCGACGAGGGGTTTGGCGCGTTCCAGAAACTTGCGGTAGTGGCGGCCGGCAAAACGCTTGAAGAGAAACGACAACATGGAAGGTCCGACCCTAGAGCGGCGGTAAGCCTTGGCAAACGGCAAATCAGACGGGAATTCGGACCCGGGCCGGAACATGCCGCCCGGGCCAAGGTCGCCGGCGCGCCCGCGCCAAAAAACCGGGCGAGAGAGCACCGCTCGGCCGGCGCCGGCCGGACCGAACGGCCCGTCGGCGGTGTCGTTTGTGCACGAGCTTCTTGTTTTCGCCCTTGTTCCTGTCCCGCCTCCGCAACATATCCGGGAACGGTCCCGGCCTTTTTCCCATTTTCCCCTCTATGAACGAGCTTCGTTTGGAAATCCCGCGCCTCAACCCCATGCCGTTTATCGTGGCCGACGCGACCCTCTTGGTCGTCGCCGCCCTGATCGGCTGGATGGCACCCGCCCCGATAAGTCCGGTTTCCCTGGCCGCCATAGCCCTATGCGTAGCGGCCGGCGCGGTTGCCCTGCTTTATCCTTTCGTGGTCAACCACGCGCGCCGCCAAGAGGAGGCCCTGCAGGAACGCACCAACCAGATCGAGGCCCTGGCGCGCACCGTGTCCGCCTCGGCCGAACAGATCAGCATCGCCGTCTCCAATCTGCCCGCCATCGCGGAAAACTCCGCCCGCCAGCTAAAGGCCGCCGAGCAATTGCCCTCCGCGCTGAAGGCCCAGCTCGCCGTCCTGCAGGAACAGCTCTCCGCCACCGCCCACGAGGAAAACGCCGCCCTACGCCACGAACTCGACACGCTGCGCAACGCCGAGACCGCCAAGCTGGCCCAGGCCCTGGACGGCCTCACCCGCGCCACCGCCGACCTGGCCCGCCTCGAAAAACTCGCCGCCCAGCACTCCGCCGCGCTGGATCAGGCGCTCGTCCAGCTCCCCCGCGTCGCCGACAGCTTCGGCCAGCAAGCCAGCGAGGCCTTGCGCCGGGAAACCGCCGCCGCGGTCAAGGCGCTCCACGCCGCCGCCGCCGAGGCCGGCCAGGCCCTGGCCTCCGCAACCGCCGAGGCCCGCGTGGCCTTCGACCGCGGCGTGCGCGACGCCGTCACCCATCTGGCCGCCCAGGCCACCTCCACCCCGCCCTTTCCCGCCCATCAGCAAAATCGCGCCGTCGTCGCGCCCGCCCCGGCCCTCGTGGAAACGCCCGCCACCACGCCGGCGGTGAGCACCCCCGCGGCCGCA
Organism: Opitutaceae bacterium; assembly: GCA_027482505.1. Classification (GTDB taxonomy): domain Bacteria; phylum Verrucomicrobiota; class Verrucomicrobiia; order Opitutales; family Opitutaceae; genus IMCC26134_A. Next base: position 1,759 of record JAIXVY010000323.1, read on the forward strand.
CCGGCACCGGAACCGGAGCCCGTCATTGACGACGCGGACCTGGACGAACCCGAGGCCGTGCCCGCGCGCCTCGCCGAACCCGAGGCGCCCATCGCGGAAGAAGCACCCGCCGAGACGCCCGCACCCGCCCCAGAAGAGCGGGCCGCACCGGCGCCCGTCACGGCACCCGCGCCCGAGCCGGAACCGGAGCCCGAGCCTGAAACCCCTGCTGCTTCCGAGGACAACGAGACCGAGCCGGCCACGCCCGCAACGGAGCCCGCGCTCTCCCACGACGGCTACACCCGACTCGTCGCCACCGCCTACATCGGCATAGGCAACAAGCTGTTCATTCGCGGCGACGGCCCCGGACTCCGCCGCGACAAGGGCGTGCCGCTCCAGTTCGTCTCCATCGGCAAGTGGCGCTGGGAAAGCGCGGAGCTTCTCTTCCCGGTGAAAATCCGCCTCTACAAAAACGACCAGGTGGAGTGCGGCGCGCTGGGCGAGATCACGCTGGAGCCAGGCCACCACCACGAGGTCAACGCCGCCTTCTGAACAGGCGGCGAATGACGCGTCGCGAGAAGACGGATACACGCCAAATTCCAATCCCGCCTTGACGCCGCGCGTTTGCCTCTTCACGTCTCCACCACAGTGATTCTTTCCTCCTCCGCCTCCGCCAAAGCCTTCGTCCACGTCGTATCCGTGGTCGTAGCTATTGTCGTGTCCGTTACGGGCACACCGCGAGGGCGCTGAGAAAGCCACCGACTTTCCGCCCCCTCCGGTGCCACCGGAGGGGGTTTTTGTTTTACCGGCAAAACCCAAGACTCCGGAGGCCGGCCGGAGGGGCGGTGATCCTCCCAAGAACAACACCGCACCGCCCATGAACACCCTCGAAGCCCAACTCCCGCCTCTAGCCCAGGCGCTCGGCCGCCTGCGTCAGCCCCGCGCCGCCTGGCCTTACGCGCCCCGGCCCGCCCTCGATCCCGCGGTCCCGGGCCATGATCTCCTGCGCCTCATGCCCGAGCCAGCCCTCGCCGGCGAGTTGCCGCCGGCCCCGCCTCGCCCGCCCGCGACCGCCATACCCGGGCCGGAGGCCGCGCGCACCTACTGGTTCGATCTTTGAGCCGACGTCGCGGAAAGACCCTCCGCGCCGTCCTTGCCTTTGCGAAGCGGCATCCCCTTTTTGCCGCCTGCCCGCCATGCGCTTCCACATCAACCACCGCACCACCTACCGCTACGCCGGCGAGGCCAGCGAGTCGTTCATGGAGGCGCGGCTGACCCCGGTGACGGACGAGCGGCAGACTTTGGTGACGCGCGAGTTCTCCACCACTCCCGCGGGCAAGGCGAACCGCTACGTCGATTATTTTGGCAACGCCGTGGAGTCCTTCGCGATCGCCCACCGCCACGGCGAACTGGTGATGGAAAGCCGCTCCGTGGTGGAGACGCGGCCCTGGGAGCCGCCTTCGGCCGCGCTCGAACTCAGCGTCTCGGAGGCGCGCCAGATCTATCGCGCGGAAAAACTCGAACTCTTCGAGTTTCTCATGCCCTCGGCCGCCATCCCGATGTCGGAGCCGGTGCACCGGCTGGCCAACCAGTTTTTCAAGCCCGGCCACGCCCTCGGCGAATCGCTCCTGCGGCTGAACCGCTGGATCAAAACCGAGTTCGCCTACCGCCCCGGCAGCACGCGCATCGACACCCCGGTGGCCCAGGTCCTCGCCCAAAAGGCCGGCGTCTGCCAGGACTTCGCCCAGGTGATGATCGCCGTGCTCCGCTCCGCGGAACTGCCGGCGCGCTATGTGACCGGCTACATCGAGACCGAG
>JAIXVY010000366.1 GCA_027482505.1 Opitutaceae bacterium
CCGATCTGCAGGGCCACGTGCGCGAGGCCTTGCTCGACTCCATCGCCAAGGGCGGCCGGACAGCCGCGCTCGGCGGCACGCCGCTCACCACCGAGCAGATCACGCGCATGCTCGACGTGCTGCGCCAGGGCGAGGACGGGGTGAAGCTCGGCCTCTCCGACAAGATCAACCTCGAGGTCACGCTCCTCAAGGCCGTCGACGCCTCGCGCGCCCGCGCCATCGATTCGTTGCTCAAGGAACTCGCCGCGCTCGGCGCCGCGTTGCCCGCCGCCAACGCGGCCGGCGACGACGAAAAAAAAAAGTCCTGATCGACCGGCTTGACGCGGCGATCCTCGCCTACGTCGCCGAGTCCGCGGCCAGCGCTCCGCCGCCGCGCCCCGGCCCGCCGCTCATCCCGCCGCCGCGCGCGCCGTCGGTCCGTCCGCTTCGCGAGACCGGACCGGCCGCCGGCGAAGGCGCTTCCGTTTCCGAGACGGCATCCGAGGGCGACGAAGAATTCCAGCCCGCGCTCGTGGCCAATCCTTTCGAGGGCGGCCTGCCGCCGGCGGCCGGAGAGGACGACGGCCCGCCGCCCGAGGCGCTGGAGGCGCAGATGCGCGCCGAACTGGCCGCGCGCGACGAGCGACCGGCCGCCTCGCCCGCCGCCCGCCGCGCCGCGTCGGCCAGCGACGAGGACGAGGACGGCGGCTCCGCCAAGACGCCCCTGCCCGAACTCGACGCCTTGGTCGCCCGCCTGCCCGCGGAGGTTCGCGACACTTTGGACGAGTTGTTCCGCGCCCGCTTCGTCGCGGTGAAGAAGCTGCCGCGAAAGCATTTCCAGGCGGCCACCCGCAAGGCCGCGGCTTCCTCCGGAGAGGGCAAGGGCTAGCGTCACCGGTCCGGTCGCAGGGGATTTCCCGCTGCCGGCCAATGGGTTAAGCGCCTGCGGATAGAGCCGGCCGCTCCGCGTTTGCCAAAGCCCGGGCGTTTGCCTGAGAGTTCGCGGCTTGTCGTCGTTATCATCCACTACCGTGTCGATTCCCGTTTCTTCCTTGTTACGAGTCGAGTTGCGTCGCCTGGCCGCAGGCGTCCTTGCCGCCGGTTTGCTGGCCGCGGCGCCCGCGCGCGCCGCGATCGAGAAACTCGAGGTGACCTTTGATTACGTGAAGCAGCAGGCCGCCGAGCGCGCCGCGGCCGCCTACAAAGAGCCTGACCGCGCCTTGCCGGAGCGCCTGGCCAAGCTGAACTACGACGAGATTCGCGACATTCGCTTCAAGCCCGACCAAGCCCTTTGGCGCAGCGAGGATCTGCCGTTTCATCTCCATCTTTTCCACCGCACCTCCGCGGTGCGCGAGCAGGTCACGATCCGCGAATTCAGCGCCACCCACGTTCAGACCATCCCCTTCATTCGCGATTTCTTCGACTACGGAAAGCTCACCAACCTCGGCTGGCTGCGCTCCTCCCTCGGCTACTCCGGATTCCGCGTTCATTATCCGCTCAACCGGCCCGACATTTTCGACGAACTCATCGTCTTCCACGGCGCCTCGTATTTTCGCGCCCTCGGCGCGGGCCAGATCTACGGCCTCTCCGCCCGCGGTCTCGCCCTGAATTCCGGCGTGCCGGGCAAGCGCGAGGAATTTCCCGTCTTCACCGATTTCTGGATCGGCAAGCCCCGGCCCGGCGCCAAGTCCCTGGTCGTCTATGCCCTGCTCGACAGCGAGAACGTGGCCGGCGCCTACGAGTTCACCATCCGTCCGGGACGCCCCACCGTGATCGACGTGCGTTGCGAGCTCTATCCGCGCGCCGCGCTCGAACTGCCCGGCATGGCGCCGCTGACCAGCATGTTCTGGTTTGGCAAAAATTCCGACCGCCCGAGCGACGAGCCCCGCCCTCAGGTCCATGACTCGGACGGTCTCCTGCTGCACGCCGCCGATGGCACGCACCTCTGGCGTCCGTTGCAAAATCCCCGCGCCATCCTGAACACCGATCTGCGCGTGGTGAAGCCCACCCGCTTCGGCCTGATCCAACGCGAGCGCGCCATCTCGGCCTACGAGGATTTCGAGGCCCGCTACCACGAGCGTCCGAGCTGCTGGATCGAGCCGGTGGGCGACTGGGGCGGCGGCAGCGTGCGCCTGGTCGAGCTCCCGACCCGCGACGAATATGGCGACAACATCGTGGCCTACTGGGTGCCCGACCAGAAGCCGCAGCCCGGCCAGCCCTTCTCCTTCGCCTACCGCATGACGTGGTCGCTCGAGCAACCCGGCGACGACAACCTCGCCCGCGTGGTGGCCACGCGCTACGGCGGCCTGCCTGGCGGCGGGTGGGGACGTCTTTTCTGGATCGACTTCGCCGGCGCCGACATCGGCCAACGCAACCCCGAGACGCTCGCCGCCGACGTGCGCATCATGAGCCCGGGCGCCAAGATCCGCCACCAGACCATCATCAAGCATCCCGGCATCGACGGCTGGCGCGTGGCCCTTCAGCTCGAAGGCACCGACGCTCCGCCCGAGGGGCTGCCCGCGCCCCGCCCGGTCGAGGTGCAGGTGCAGCTGCGCGACGGCTATCAGACCGTGTCCGAGACCTGGTGCTACACCTGGCTGCAATGAGCGACTCCGCCGTTTCCGCTTCAGTCGTCCCGGCCGCCCTTGATCCCGCCGGCCCGGCCTGGGACGAGGCCTTCCTCCGCGTCGAAAGCTACCTGCGCGCCCATCAGATCGAGAGCCGCATCGTGCTCAATCGCTTGGTGGTCGAGATCGTGCTCGCCGCGCGCGCGGTCTCCGCGTCGCCCGCGGGGGCGGGGCTCGACCCCGTCTCCCTCGCCATGCGCGAGGCCGAGCGGCGCACCACCGAATGGTTCGCCCGCGTCCTGGGCGACGCCGCCGACCCCGAGGACGAGCGGCTGGGCACGCGCGGCCGCATCGCCTTGGTCATGGCCGACGTGCCCGCCCGCTGGCCGCAGCACTTTCTCGCCTCCGCTCCGCCGCCCGCCGAGCTGGTCGAGGCCATGCGCGCCGCCTACCTCGAGGCCGGCCCCGAGCTCGAGCTCACCCGCATGGTGCCTCGTCCCCTCGACTTCGGCCCCATCGCCAACGTGGCCGACGAGGCGTGGAAGACCTTCGCCCGCTGGCCCATTTTGCGCGCCTTGTTCGGCTGGGCGCTGTTCATCGGCCTCCTGGCCGCCGCGTGGTTCGCCACCCACTGAGGGCGCGAGCGCCCCCATCCCCCTTTTCGCCACTCCCTTTTTCCGCGTCCCGCGCCATGAGCGTTCACCGTTTTGATCCCGCCCGCCTCGACGGCACCCGAGTCACCCAGCGTCGCATTCTGGTCGCGTCGCTCACCCTGCTCCTGGTGGGTCCGGCCGTGTTGCTCATGGCCGATCTGCACTGGCGCACGGGCATGGACAACTGGAAGATCCTCCACCTCGTCCTCTTCGCCATTTTGTTCGCCCTGGTGGCCTTCGGCGCGGTGCAGGCCGTGGTGGGTTTCTGCTGTCGCATGGGCCGCGGCGATCCCAACCGCATCCTCAACAGCCTGACGCCCGAGGACGAGGCCCGCCCGGTGGACGCGCCCACCGCGATCGTGATGCCGATCTTCAACGAGGACACCTCGCGCATCATGGAGGGCCTGCGCGTCATCTACCGTTCCCTCGAGGCCACGGGCCAGCTCGACGCCTTCGACTTTTTCATCCTCAGCGACACGACCAATCCCAACCGCTGGATCGAGGAGGAGTCCGCCTGGGTGGCCCTCACCCGGCAGCTCGGCGCCCGCGGCCGGATGTTTTACCGCAAGCGACGGGTCAACCTGAACAAAAAGGCCGGCAACCTCGCCGACTTCTGCCGCCGCTGGGGCAAGCGCTACCGCTACATGGTCGTGCTCGACGCCGACAGCATCATGACGGGCGACGCCATCGTGAAGATGGTCCGCCTGATGGAGCGCAACCCCGGCGCGGGTCTCATCCAGACCGTGCCGCGCCTGGTCAACGGCGAGACCGTTTTCGCCCGCCTCCAGCAGTTCGCCTCGCGCCTCTACGGCCCCATTTTCGCCGCCGGCCTCAACTATTGGCAGCAGGGCGAGGGCAACTACTGGGGCCATAACGCCATCATCCGCGTCGCGCCCTTCATCGAGCACTGCTCGCTGCCCGAGCTGCCCGGCGTGGAGCCCTTCGGCGGCCGCATCCTCAGCCACGATTACGTCGAGGCCGCGCTCATGCGCCGCGCCGGCTGGTCCGTGTGGCTCGCGGTCGATCTCGAGGGCAGCTACGAGGAGTGTCCCGGCAACCTGATCGATTTCGCCAAGCGCGATCGCCGCTGGTTGCAGGGCAATCTCCAGCACACCTGGCTCGTCACCGCCCGCGGGCTGCACGCCGCGAATCGTCTGCACCTCGCGCTGGGCATCCTGGCCTACCTCGCCTCGCCCTTGTGGTGCGCCTTCCTGGTCGTTTCCTCCATCATCGCCTGGCGCTACGCGGCCACGGGACTCAGCCCGCTGCCGGTCGATAGCTTCGCGCGTTATCTCAGGCTCGGATTTCACGCCCAGGCCCTGCTGCTGCTGTTTGGCACGCTCGGCCTGTTGTTCTTCCCGAAGGTGCTCGCGCTGATCGACCTCTCGCGCCGGCCCGGAGCGGCGGCCGGTTTCGGCGGTTGGACGCGCGTGATCAGCGGCGCGATCACGGAAACCGCCATCTTCACCTTGCTGGCGCCGGTGTTGATGCTTTTCCACACGAAGTTCATCCTCCTCACCCTGGCCGGCCGTGGCGTGGCCTGGGTCGCCCAGCGACGCGGCGCCGACGGCGATCCCGAGTGGCGCGAAGCCATTCTTACCCACGCCGGGCATACGTTGACCGGTCTGGGGTGGGGCGCCCTCGCCCTTTGGATCAACCCCGCCTTCGCCGCCTGGCTCGCGCCCATCCTGCTCGGCCTCGTCACCTCGATTCCGCTCTCCCTCGTGACCGGCCAGATGGCGGCGGGCGCGTTTGTGAAGCGCATGAAGTTTTTCCTCACCCCGGAGGAAACCTCGCCTCCCCCCGAGCTCATGCGCCTGTCGCGCAACCTCGAGGCCTGCCGCCGCCACACCCCGCCCTTGCCCGAGCTGGCGCCCGACTATGGCCTCATGCAGGCCGTGCTCGACCCCTACGTGAACGCCGTCCATCTGGCCTTGCTGCGCGAGCGCGATCACGCGCCCGACGCCGCCAGCGAGGAACGTTTCGCGCCGCTGCGCGAACGCCTCTTGCGCGAAGGACCCTCCGCCCTCGCCCCCCGCGACAAGCTCGCCCTCCTGCTCGACGCCGACTCCATGGCGGCCCTGCACCGCGATCTCTGGTCCCTGCCCGCCGAACGTCTCTCCACCTGGTGGCGCACCGCCATCCGGGCCTACAACGTGCTGGCTCCGGCGCCCCAGACCGCGCTTTATCGCTGAGTAAAATCGATTTCGCGCCTTTGTTGCGTTTTTTTGACGCAAATAACTGTAAGTGATCTCGTAAGCTTTGGTTAAATCAGGGCTAAACGCCCTGTTTTAGGGGATTTTTCCGCCAGGATTACCCGGGCTTTTGACAACTTTAAAACAAGCGGCTCGTAGTTTTACGGTTGCTGGAGCCATGCCCCCTTACTTGGCTCAGTAGTCCGCCGTATCCCCCTCCGGCGAACACCCTAAAACCTATTCAGCTGTGTCTGCGAAAATCCTGCTTGTTCGCACCGGTCCCGACGTCTTCCAAGCCAAGGCCTACGTCGCCGTGGAGTCGGGGCTTTACGCGCGGGACATCCAGTCGCCTGCCGAGCTTGAGACGTCGCTGAAGTCGGAGCAGTTCGACTTGATTATTCATGACGGCTCGAAGCTGGGCAAAGACCCGCTTCTTCTCGCCGAGAACGTCCGTTCCCACCAGCGCACCGCGCCCATCCTGTTGCTCTGCGCCAAGCCCGAGATGGACGTCATCGTGAGGGCCATCCGCCTCGGCGTGCGCGACTTGTTTCACCCGCCGCTTAATCTCAGCGCGTTTTTCGCCCGCGCCACCGAGTTGCTCCAGCCCCGGCTCAACGGGCACACCTCCACCATCGCGCAGCACTGCCGTCACGAGATGACGCTCTTCCTCGCGGGCGAGGCCCGCGCCGCCTCCGCGCAGCCGTTCACGCCCGGCGTCGCCGCCGCGGCCGTGCCCGCGGAACTCGCCTCCCTGCGCGAGGAATGCGAACGACTGCAAAAGCAACTCCAGGAGGAGAGCGACCGGCGCGACGTCGCCGAGCGCGAGGTCAAATCCCAGGCCGACCGCGTCGCCCAGCGCGAGCGCGCCCTCGCCGCCGCCGAATCCGACCTGACCGCGGAGCGCGCCCGCATCGAGAGCGAGCGCGCTTCCGTCGCCGACGCGCTCGCCGACATCGAGAAGCAGAAAAAGGAAAACGAAAAACGCGCCTCCGCCCTCGCCAAGGCCGATCAATCCCTCGCGCCCCTCCGGTCCGAGCTCGAGGCCGCCCAGGCCGCGCTCGCCGAACGCGAGTCCGCCCTGGCCGCCGATCAGCAGGCCCTCGCCGATCAGCGCGCCGAACTCGAGGCCGCGCGCGCCGCCGCCGCCCAGGCCAAATCCGAGGTCGATCGCGCCCGCCGGCAACGCTCCGAGGGCGAGGCCGCGCTCTCCGTCCGCCAGGCCGAACTGGACGCCGCCCGCGCCGCCCTGGCCGCCGACCAGAAGCGCCTCGCCGACGAGGCCGCCGAGCTGGAGCAAGCCAAGGCCGAGGCCGGCGATTCGCTCAAGCTGCACCAAAAACGCCACGCCGAGCTCGCCTCGGCCGAGGCCGCCCTGGTCGAGCGCGAGGCCGCCCTCGGCGCCGCGCAGGCCCGCCTGGCCGCCCAGGAAAAGGCCGTGATCGAGCGCGAGGAGAATTTCGTGGTCCGCGAAAAGGCCGTGCAGGCGCAGGAGAAAAAAGTCGCCGCCCAGCTCAGCCGCGTGCGCGCCGACGAGGAGGCCTTCGCCGCCCGCCAGTCCGAGATCGAGGCCGAGGACGCCCGCCTGCAACAGGAGTCCCGCCGCATCGTCGCCGAGCGCGCCGCCCTCGAGGGCGAGCGCGCCGCCGCCGCGGCCGCCACCGCCGCGGCCGCGGCCCGCGCCAAAGAACTTTCCGCCGCCCAAAAAGCGCTCGAGGAGCGCGAGGCCGCCCTCGCCGCCGCCCAAAAAGCCCTCGACGTCCAGAAGAAGAAGGCCTCCCAGGCCGAGGCCGACTCCCTGGCCCGCGACCAGGCCGTCGCCGCGCGCGAGAAGCAATTGGCCGCGGCCAAGCAGGCCCTGGAGGCCGAGCAGGCCGCGCTCGCCGAACGCGCCGCCGCGCTCGAGGCCGGGCAGACCCGCGTGCGCGAGGAAACCGAGCGCATCGCCGCCGAGGCCGGCGCCTTGAAGGCCGCCCGCGCCGAACAAGCCAACGCCGCCAAGGCGCTCGATCAGCGCGCCGCCGGGCTAAAGTCCGCCGAGGCCAAGCTCGCCGAACGCGAGGCCGCCCACGAGGCCGAGGCCGCCGCCGTGGCCGACTCCCGCCGCAAATTCGAGGTTCGCGAGCAGCAGCTCGCCAAGCGCTCCTCCGAAGCCGAGGCGCTGGAAAAGAAGGCCCTCGCCCAACTCGACGCCGCCAAGGCCGCCGAGGACAAACTCTCCGCCGCCCGCAAGGCGCTCGAAACCGACCAGGCCCGCGCCGCGGACGAGCAGAAGCGGCTCGCCGCCGAGACCGCCGCCCTCGAAAAAGCCAGGTCCGAGGCCGCCTCCGCGCTCGAGTCCCACAAGAAGCGCGCGGCCGATCTCGCCAAGGCCGAGCTCGGGCTCGCCGAGCGCGAATCCTGCCTCGTCGAGGCGCGCAAGAAACTCGAGGCCGAGTCCGCCCGGCTCGCCGCCCGCGAGACCGAGCTCGGCCAGCGCGACAAAAAGACCGCCGACGCCGAGAAAAAACTTTCCGCCCAGACCGAGGCCCACGCCGCCTCCGAAAAGGCCCTGGCCGAACGCCAGGCCGCCCTCGCCGCCCAGGAGAAGCAGCTCAAGCAGGAGCAGGCCGTCCACCAGTCCGCCGTCTCCGCGCTCGCCGGCGAACGCAAGGCCCTCAAGCAGGAGCAGGACGCCGCCGCCAAGGCGGGCGCCGCCCTCGCCGAGCGCGAAAAGGCCCTCTCCGCCGCGCAGGCCGAGCTGGAATCCGCGCGCAAAAAACTGGCCGCCGAGCAGCAGGCCATCGCCGCCCGCGAGAAGCAGCTCGTCGAGCGCGACACCGCGCTCGCGCTCCGCGACAACAAGGCCGCCCAGCGCGAAGGCGCCGCGGCCAAGGCCGAGGCCGCCCTCGCGGCCGACCGCGCCCGGCTCGAGACCGAGCGCAAGGCTTTCAAGCAG
>JAIXVY010000474.1 GCA_027482505.1 Opitutaceae bacterium
GCCCAGAAAAAATTCGCGCGCCGCGCACGCGGAAAAATTCGCCGCCGGCCCACGCTCCGTGGTGCGCTTGCAGGGCTGGCGCCGGGACCGACAGTAGCGAGCAAGCACGATACCCTCGGGCCCAAGGGGATCGTAGGCCACATCCAAAACCACCGCCAACCCGCGGCAGTGCGCGGCGTCGACCAAGGACCGCAGATCGTCGGGCGCGCCGTAGCAACGCGCGGGCGCGTAGGGCATCACGCCGTCATAACCCCAGCTTCGACACCCTGCGAACTCCGCCACCGGCATAAGTTCGATCGTATTGATCCCGAGGCCGACGAGATAATCCAGCCGGCGCTCGGCGGCGGCGAACGTCCCTTCCACGGTAAAGGCCCCCACATGGAGTTCGTAGACGACTCGACCGCGCCAGAACGGCCGCACCCAGTCTACCGAACGCCAGTTATAAGCCAAGGGATCGACCACGCCCGAGGGGCCTGCCACGCCTTCCGGCTGATCGCGGGAGGCGGGGTCGGGCAACACTTCCCCATCGACGACATAACGGTAGCGGTCCCCCGCCTCGCCCTCGGCGTCCAGTCCGGAAAAATAATCCCCGGAGTCTTTGCCCAACGCCACCTCACGCTCCCCCTTCTGCGTCTCCACCCGAGCCAGCACCCGCTCATGTCCCGGCGCCCAAACGCGGTAGATCACTCCCGCGGCAGTGACCAACGCGCCCAACTTTTTGGCCGAGACGGATGACTGAGGCGTTTCTGAAGTCGTGGGCGTAATCATGGGAAGAGGGACGACCCGACTCATCCCAGTTCCCCAATCTAACAGCTACGCCCGCCCCGGGTTCATCGGGCGCGAGCCCGAAAAAGACACCGGTCGGAGAATGCGATTTACGCCGCCGCTCAACCCGTGAGCAGCAGAGCCTGCTCGCGGGCGCGAAACGCGCCCGGCGATTCACCCGCGCGTTGCCGGAAGAACCGGCCGAAATACGACGGATCCTGGAACTGCAACTGGTAGGCTATCTCCGAGACGGTGAAAGAGGAATAGACCAGCAAGCGCTTCGCCTCAAGCAACAGGCGGTCGTGAATGTGGTCACTCGCGGTCCTGCCGGTGTGGCGCCGCAGATCCTCGTTAAGATGGGAACGCGAAACCTGCAGCAGCGCCGCGTAGTCGGAGACCTTCAACAGGCGCGGGAAATTCTGCTCCAGCGCCACGCGAAACCGCTGGGCCAGCGGACGAGAGTGGTTTTCCGGGGCGACGCCTGACTTTGAGGCATCGTCGGCCTGGCCGCACAGCAGATGGCGACGAGCTTTAGCGAGGACTATCGTCATCAACGCCCGGACGATGTCGTCGCGCCCGGCCTCGGCGCGGCTGGCTTCCTCGAGCATGCGCTGGAAAAGCTCGTCCATATCCCGCGCGTCCCGCCCCTCCATGGGCAACATGGGCATATCGAGATCGTGCAGGAACGTCATGCGTCCCAAAAGACCGGGATGATTCGCGTCGACGTTGAAATACTCGGGCGTGATGCCGGCCATGACGCCGCGAGTCGCGACCTCGTGGCGCCACGAGTGCATGCGGCCAGGCGCGAAGAAGAACAGACTGTCCGCCCGGAAACGCGCGCGCCGCAGATCGCACTCCAGTTCACCGCTGCCCTCGCGCAGCCAGATGACCTGATAAAAGTCATGACGGTGCGGCACATGCCGGAGGTTTCGCGGATCCGCAGTCTTGTCGTAAGGGTAGACGTGGAAGTGACGCGTTTCCGATCCGTAGTCCTGAAAGGCGTAGTTAGCGACCGGGGCGAGCGGAGCCCGCCCGCCATGCGGACGCCCCACGCCATCTCCGGCCGAGGGTGTGACGCGGGACTCGGGGCGGGAGGCGGCGGCTTCGTTGGCGGTGATCATGCCTCACGTGAAAGCGGACGCCATGCCAGCCGGATTGCGGGTTTCCACGCACCACCCCGCGTCGCCCCTGGGCGGTCCTAAATACCGCCTCGCCCCACGCCCGCGCCCCGGACCGCGCCCGCGGGCTAGGCGCAGCAAACCTCCAAGAATCGCTCCGCTTCCGCCCCGATGGGCCGACGCGCCAAGCGGCGCTAGGCTGCGCGACATCATGCCGACCACCCCCGCATCGCGCCGATCGTCGCGGCGCCCCTCCCCCGAGGTCGAAGACGCGCCCACCAAAGTATCCGCCCGCAAGCATGTCTCGCCGTCACGCATCGTGGTCAAAGGCGACCGCGGCGTGAAAATCACCCGCGCGGTCACCATCCGGCGGCCCGCCGAGGCGCTGTATGCGTTCTGGCGTGATCTCCCCAACCTCGCTCAAATAGTAAAACACCCGGTCGAAATCACCCGCGTCTCCGAGCTGGCTTCGCATTGGGCGGTCAGCGCCCCGGGCGACAGGCGCGTCGAATGGGACGCGGTCGTGATCAACGACGAGCCCGGTCGCCTCCTCGCCTGGCGCTCGCGAGAGGACGCCGAGGTGCCCAACGCCGGCACGGTGCGCTTCTCCGCCGCCCCCGGCGACGAAGGCACCGAGGTCGTCGTCACGCTCGAATACAATCCTCCCGCCGGAAAACTCGGCGCTTGGTTCGCCAAACTATCGGGCGAGGAGCCAGGCCAGCAGGTCGGCGATGCGCTCCGACGCTTCAAGGCCCTGATGGAGACCGGCGAGATTCCCACCACCGAAGGCCAGCCCGCGGGCGCAAAGAGGAAATCCACATGAAGGCGGCGTGCTGGATGGGAAAAAAACACATGGAGGTGCAGCGCGTGCCAGACCCGCGCATCCTGAACCCGCGCGACTGCATCGTGCGCGTCACCGCGACCGCCATCTGCGGCTCCGATCTGCATCTCTACGACGGCTACATCCCAACGATGGAGAAAGGCGACATCCTAGGCCATGAATTCATGGGCGAGGTGGTCGAAGTGGGCTCGGAGGTGAAAAAACGAAAGGTAGGGGACCGCGTCGTGGTGCCCTTCACCATTTCCTGCGGCTCCTGCTGGCACTGCGCGCGGCAGCAATGGTCTTGCTGCGATAACACCAACCCCAACGCCGGCCTCCTCGAGGCGCTCAACGGCTACTCCGGCGCCGCGCTCTACGGCTATTCCCACCTCTACGGCGGCTACGCCGGCGGGCAGGCGCAGTATGTCCGCGTGCCCTTCGCCGACATCGGCCCGATCAAGATCGAGAGCGATCTGCCCGACGAGAAAGTGCTCTTTCTCTCCGACATTTTCCCGACCGGCTACATGGCGGCGGAAAACTGCGACATCGAGCCCGGCCGCAGCGTGGTGGCGGTCTGGGGTTGCGGCCCCGTCGGCCAGTTCGCCATTCGCAGCGCCCTTCTGCTCGGGGCCTCCAAGGTCATAGCCATCGACAACGTGCCTGAACGGCTTCGCATGGCCGAGGCGGGCGGCGCGGTGACCATAAACCACGACGAGGTCGACGACGTGCTGGAGCGCCTCAAGGCCCTCACCGGCGGACGCGGCCCCGACGCCGCCATCGACGCCGTCGGCATGGAGGCCCACGGCTCCGCCTACGATCAGGTTAAGCAAACGCTTCGCCTGGAAAACGACCGGCCCTACGCGCTCCGCCAGGCCATGCGCGCCGTTCGCAAGGGAGGAGTGCTTTCCGTGCCCGGAGTGTATTCGGGCTTCATCGACAAAGTGCCCTTCGGCGCGGTCTTTGGCAAAGGCGTCACGATCAAGCAGGGCCAGACGCACATGCACCGCTACCTTCGCCCCCTTCTGGAGTTGGTGGAGGACGGAAAGATCGACCCGTCCTTCGTCATCACCCACCGCGTGCCCCTCAGCCACGCCCCGCAAGCCTACGCCATGTTCGCGGAAAAACGCGACGGCTGCATCAAGGTCGTCCTCGATCCCTCCGTGTGACTCGCCTTTCCCTTGCGGCGCGGACGAAAAACCACGCGGGCGTTCCGCGCGGACGCAGGAGGACGGGAGAAGACTGCGGCGTTGCCGCGGCACCGCAAAGCGCTTGGGCTGGCCGCATGGCGAAATCTTCCCGCACTCCCGATATGGCCAAACTCAAGCGCGAGGCTCGCGCCGCCGCGGCCCGCGCCTACGCGCCCTACAGCGGCTTTCATGTTGGCGCGGCCATCTGGACCGACCGCGGCCTTTTCACCGGAGCGAATGTCGAGAACGCGTCCTACGGCCTGACCAATTGCGCCGAGCGCAGCGCAATCTTCGCCGCGGCCAACGCCGGGGCGCGGCGCGTGGAATGCGTCGTGGTCTACACCCCGACGCGAGGCGTGGCCGCTCCCTGCGGCGCGTGCCGCCAGGTCATCCACGAATTCGGTCCCGACGCGCGGGTGATCTCCTGCTGCGACGGTGCTGAACAGATCGACACCTCAATCGAAGCCCTGCTGCCCGGCGCGTTTGGGCCGGCGGATCTGGGAATCGAGACAGACGCTCACGGCGCCGCGGCGGGAGCGGGCAAACCGGCAGCCAAGCGGGCGAAAAAGGCGTCGTAGGGCGCTCGGTCCCGCACCAAGGCGGTCGTCACCATCGCGCCGCGTTCGTCGGCCGCGGCGGCCTCTATCGTCTCGCGCAGAGTGACGGAAACCTGGGTGACGCCGGGCGCGATCTGCGTGACGCCGATCTCCAGCGTTTCCTGGCGGCCACCCTCGAAAGAGGTGGCAGGACGACGGGAGCCGTAAACCCGGCCGCGCGCGCCGTCCACGCGATTGACCGCGTAGCCCTGGGCGTTGGCCGAGGCGACGCAGGCGTCGAAGACCGCGGCGCGATCCGCATCGACCACGCGGGTGGCAAAGTCGGGGGCGGTCCAGCGGGACGTGAGCACGGCGGGCAGGCCGAAGGGTTTCGCGCCCGGCGCGGAGGCGTCGGAAGGCGAAGCGCAGCCGGCCGCGAGAAGCACGACCAGCGCCGCGGCGCCGGCGGCGAAACGAGAAAAGCCACGCGTGTTCATGAGGCGGATAGGCCGGCCGCGGGCTGCTGCTGCGAGATGCAGTGCAAGGTGCCGAGGCCCCAGATGAGGTGATAGCAATCGACGCCGACGACCTCGCGACCGGGGAAACAGCCGCGGATGATCTCAAGCGCGCGCGCGTCGGGTCCGGGCTGGCGGAAAGTCGGAACGAGGACGGCCCCGTTTATGATCAGGAAGTTGGCGTAGCTGGCGGGCACGCGCTGCCGGTTGAAGCCGAAGGGGCGCGGCATGGGCAGCTCCACGATGTCGAACTTCTTGCCCGCGGGGGTGCGGAATTTTTTCAGGCGCGCGAGGTTCTCCGCGAGGATGTCGTGGTTCTTGTCCTTCGTGTTGGGCTCCACGCAGGTGATGAAGCCGTCGGGCTTGAAGAACCGCGTCATGTCGTCGATGTGCCCGTCGGTGTCGTCGCCGATGATCCCCTCCCCCACCCAGTAGATGTCGGTCACGCCGAGGTAGTCGCGCATGTTTTGCTCGATCTGCTCCTTGGTGAGATGCGGATTGCGGTTGGGGTTGAGCAAGCACTGCTCGCTGGTGAGTAGAGCGCCCTGGCCGTTGACGTCGATGGAGCCGCCCTCGAGC
>JAIXVY010000223.1 GCA_027482505.1 Opitutaceae bacterium
CATGATCGCCAAGGAGGCGCTCCACAACGTGGTCAGCCACTCCGGGGCCTCCCTGGTCACGATGTGTGTGGCGGTCACCGGCGAAAATCTCGTGATGGAGATAACGGACAACGGCCGCGGACTCCCGCCAGCCGAGCGGCTCAAACCGGGCAACGGCCTCGAAAACATGAAAAAACGCGCAGCTCTCGCAGGAGGGTCGTGCGTATTCTCACCCGGGTCGGACGGCGTCGGGCTGCGCGTGCGCCTCGCGATCCCCTTTGCCGGTCCGATTGAAAACACGCCCTGAACCACCCGCGCACCGGCGCTCCCCCACCCTTCCCTTCCGATGAGCTCCGATACACCCATCACCGTCGCCCTGGTCGAGGATCAGCGCGGCCTGCGAGACTCCATGCAGGACATATTCGCACGCGTGCCCGACATACGCTGCGTCGCCGCCTGCTCCAACGCGGAGCAAGCCCTAGCCGAGCTTCCGGCGCTAGCGCCAAAGGTCGTTTTCATGGACATCAACCTGCCGCGCATGGACGGGGTGGCGTGCGTGAAGGAACTCAGTCCGCGCATGCCGGACACGCTGTTCATAATGCTCACAGTGCAAGACAACACCTCGGCGGTTTTCAATTCGCTTGCCGCCGGCGCGTGCGGCTACCTGCGCAAGCCCGTGACCGCCACGCAACTGGCCGAGGCGGTGAAAGAAGTAGTGTCGGGAGGCTCGCCGATGTCGGCACCCATCGCGCGGCTCGTCGTCCGTGCGTTCAAAAATACGCCTCCGGTGGAAACCCGCGCGCAGTCCGCTCCGCCGGCTGTCAATCTCACCCCGCGCGAGCAGGAGGTTCTCGACCTGCTCGTGGAGGGCTACGACTACAAGACGATCGCGGACAAAATGAAGGTCAGCATCCACACGGTGCACTTCCACATCCAGCACACGTATCGGAAGCTCCAAGTGCGCTCACGCGGCGAGGCGGTGGCAAAGGTGCGAAACCTTTGAGCGCGGGCCCGGCCCGGGTCGTGCGAGTCGACATTTTGGATACGCTTCCGGCGCGCTCGGCCGTCTTAGACGTCGCGTCGGCGTTCCCACCTTTTTTGGCAGCTATCCGCTATTGGGCGCGCGCCCTAAGCTGAGGATTCCACGGCCCAGCCGTCTTCCGCGAACCCCCTCAACGCCCACCGCCATGTCCGCCACGCTCACCGAGCCCCGCAGCCGCGCATCAGCATCCTCCCAGGGAGGCCTCTTCACCACGCCCGACGGTCGCAGCCACGTGCTGACCTTCGCCCTCATCACCTCGCTCTTCTTCCTCTGGGCGCTCTGCAACGGGATGATAGACGTGATGGATAAGCATTTTCAGGACTACCTCCATCTCTCCAAGGCTCAGTCCGCCTGGGTGCAGTTCGCCCACTACCTCGGCTCCTTCCTGATGGCCACGCCGGCCGGCTGGCTAGCCTCCCGCCTCGGTTACAAAGGCGGCATCATCACAGGGCTGCTGATCGTGGCCGTCGGCTGCCTTTGGTTCATCCCCGCCACGCAGATCTCCACCTTCTGGGCCTTCCTACTCGGCGTCTGCGTGATCTCCATGGGACTCACTTGCCTCGAGACCATCGCGAACCCCTACACCACCGTCCTCGGCGCTCCGGCGCAGGGCGCGGTTCGCATCAACATCGCGCAAAGCTTCAACGGCATCGGCTGGGTCTGCGGCCCCATCGTCGGCGGCATGTTCTTCTACTCGTCAGAGGGTGCCGAGGCCGCGCACCAGCGGCTCTGGATCCCCTACGCCGCAGTCGCCGGCGCGGTCGCTGTCCTCGTGCTCATCTTCTGGAAGGCCAAGATGCCCGATCTCTCGGGTCAGGATCTGGACGCGGAGGGCGCGCCCCACTCCGACCTGAAGCCCAAGGCCGAACGCCGCGCCACCCGCTTCCTCGCCGCCGCCAACTCCTGCGTGCTCGGCCTCTCCGTCGGCATGATCGTGATGGCGGTCATCAAAATCTTTCTGCCCGACTCGTCGCTGCCCTTCATCGGTCTGGCCGTCTCCGCCGTGATCGTCGCCCTACTGGTCGCGCGCCACCTCTTCGGCCGCCTGCGCGACACCTTCGAGCACGTCTGGACGCACCCCCATTTCTCCGGCGCCACCGTCGCGCAGTTTTTCTACGTCGCCGCGCAGGCCGGCATCTTCGCTTTCTTCATCAACTACATCGTCGCCGAGCCTCCCTCGATCCCCGAGGCCTGGCGCGACTCCTGGCTGCTGGGCGGTGCGTCCGGCTCCATCGAGAAAAACGGCGTCTGGCACGTGACCGAACAGGGCGCGACCAAGCTTCTTGCCTACCTCGGCTTCACCCTCTTCCTCGCCGGCCGTTTCTCCGGCTCCTTCATCCTCCGCCGCGTCGCGGCCCATCGCATCCTAGGGCTCTACGCCGCGCTAAACGTCGTGATGATGACCCTCATAGTGCTGAAGCTCGGCTGGATCTCCGTGGCCGCGCTTTTCCTGAGCTTCTTCTTCATGTCGGTGATGTTCCCCACCATCTTTGCGCTCGGCATCTTCGGCCTGGGCAAAAACTCCAAAAAGGCCTCGTCCTTCATCGTCATGGCCATCATGGGCGGTGCAATTCTGCCCAAGCTCATGGGCATGCTCGGCGACCACTACGGTATGTCCATCGCCTTCGCCATGCCGCTGGTCTGCTTCGCGATCGTCGCCACCTATGGCTTCTCGTGGTCGCGCCTTAGCGGCGCCGAGGGTCTCGTAGGTTGCAAGCCCGCCGGCGGACACTGATCCCATGAGCTCCGTCGCTCCCGCCCCTACGCCGGCCACCGCGTCCACGGAAAAGGCACGGTGGAAAATTCCCCACCTGCGCTGGGTCATCGCATTTCTGCTCTTCGCGGCCGCGGTGCTGAACTACGTCGACCGCAGCCTGCTCGGGCTACTCGCACCCTCTATCCAGGCTGACCTGAAGATCAGCGACAGCGACTACGCCTCGATCGTTAACTACTTCCTGATCGCCTACACCATCGCCTACCTGCTCTCGGGCTTCGTGGTCGACCGGCTGGGCGTGCGGCTGAGCTTCGCTCTTTTCGTCACCTGGTGGTCGATTTCCAATGCGCTCACCGGCTTCGCCCAATCCTTCCGCCACCTCGCGATTTTCCGCTTCATGCTCGGGCTAGGCGAGGCGGGAGGCTTCACCGCCTCGCCCAAGGCTACCGCCGAGTGGTTCCCGCCCGCCGAGCGCGGCATCGCGGTCGGCATCTACAGTCTGGGCGGCGCGGTCGGCGCGACGCTCGCGCCCCTGCTCGTATCGATGATCGCCACCACGCATGGCTGGCGTTGGGTCTTCGCCGCCACGCCCGTGCTCGCCGGGATGTGGTTGATCGCGTGGCTGGCGATCTATCGCAGCCCCTCGCAGCACCCGCGCATCACGGAGAAGGAGCTCGAGCACATCACCAAGGGCCAGCAGGCCGCCGCAGCCGCCACCCCGGCCGAGCCCGCCGCCGACGCCGCCTCACTCGGCGCCTGGGCCGCGGTCAAAAAAATCGCCGGCCTGCCCTTCGTCTGGAAGCTGATGATCGCGCGCATGCTCACCGATCCCGTCTGGTATTTCTACCAGTTCTGGATGCCGAAGTATCTGCACTCCGAGCATAAGGTAGACCAGGCCGGGCTCTCGATCATGTGGCTGATCTTCCTCGCCGCCGACATCGGTTTCCTCGCAAGCGGATTCATGTCGGGCCGCCTGATCAAGAAAGGCACGCCGCCGCCCAAAGCCCGGCTGTGGGTCATGTTGATCAGCGCCTGCCTCGTGCCCGTGTCCTTCTTCGTGCCCGCGATGCACAGCGTCGGCATGGTCATCGCGCTCGGCATGCTCGTGGCCTATGCCCACACCGCCTGGCTGGGCAACCTCACCTCGCTCGTGATGGACGTCGCGCCCAAGCGCATCCTCGGCGGCGCCTTCGGCGTCATCGCCTGCGGCAGCACGCTCGGCGGCATGTTCATGAACAAGGGCGTGGTCTGGTTCATCGATAACCTGACCTTTAACCACTGCTTCTACGTCATGGCCTTCGCCCACCCGATCGCGCTGCTCATCATCTGGCGCGTGCACAAGAGCGCGGCGAAAACCACGGCGGCAGCGTAACCCACCACGACGTAAGCCTCCATGCAGGCCGCCGAAGTTTCTCAACAGAGAGCGCTTCGGCTCGGGTAGCGCTTTGCCGAACTCGGTCAGCGTCTCACCTGCGTGACTTAGAACGCCGGTCCGCCTCCGCCTGTGCGCTGTTCGGTTTCCCGCCCCGACAAACAATGAAAAAAATGCTACGACCCCCAACCTTCAGCCCACACCGCCTTTGGGCTTGGATGCTTGCCCTGATTGGCTGCGTCTTTCTCGGCTCCGTCGCCGAGGCCGAGCCCGTGAGGCAAGTTCTGAGCCTGAATAAGGGCTGGAGTTTCCGCGAAGTCCGCGGCGACACCGATTTTCCCGGCCAGCGCATCCACGGCTGGACGAAACGCGAGGGAGAAACCGGGCCCGTCGACATGGTCGCACTGAGCCAGCCCGGCGCCGTCTTCGCCCCCGATCAGTGGGCCAACGGCGCTTCCAGCACCAAGGGCGGCTTCGTCTACGTCCGCGCCGAGACAAAGGGCCGGACCATGAAAGCGCCCGAGCTGCACTTCTTCGGCTCGAACCTCGAGTGCGAGGTCTTCCTCAACGGCACCCGCCTCGGGCGCCATATCGGCCGCGAACTGTTCGTCTATGCGCTGGGCGCGGCCTGGCGCGCCGACGGGCCCAACGCCATCGCGGTCAAAATCAAATCCGGAAAATACGACGGCAGCCTCGGCGAGG
>JAIXVY010000478.1 GCA_027482505.1 Opitutaceae bacterium
CACCCCTACACGCGCGCCCTCCAGCGCTCCATCCCCGCCCTCCAGCCGAAAGGCGCCGAGCTCTACACCCTGCCCGGCCTGCCCCCTGATCTCTCCAGGCCCGTAGCCGGCTGCCCATTCGCCGAACGCTGCGAATTCGCCGCGGACAAATGTCGCGCGGGCCAGCCGCCGCCGCTCTTCGAATGCGCCCCGGGCCACGCCCACGCCTGCCTCCGCGCCAAAGACAGGGAAATATAAACCGCTAAAACTCGCTAAAGACCGCTAACCAAACCACGAGCCGCCGTTTCCGATTTAGCGTCCTTTAGCGCTCTTTAGCGGTTCCAAATCTTCCTTTCCGATGTCCGTCACCCCCGCCGCCCCCATCCTCGAACTTCGCGACGTTCGCACGCACTTCCCCGTCGAGCGCGGCCTGCTTTTGAAAAAGCGCGTCGGCACGGTGAAGGCCGTAGACGGCGTCAGCCTCGCCCTCGCCCGCGGCGAGGTGCTCGGCCTCGTCGGCGAGTCGGGCTGCGGCAAATCCACCCTCGCCCGCACCATCATGGGCCTGCTCCCCGCCACCGAGGGCTCCGTCTGGCTGGAGGGAAAAAACATCACCGCGACCGCCCCCGCCGGCGAGGCCCGCCGCGCGCTCCAGATGGTTTTTCAGGACCCCTTCGCGTCGCTCAATCCGCGCATCAACGTCGCCGAGACCCTCGCCGAGCCGCTGCGCGTTCACCGCCTCCGCCCCGCCGCCGAGATCCCCGCCCGCGTCGCCGAACTCGCCGCGCTAGTCGGCATCCCCGCGCGCAATCTCTCCAAATACCCGCACGAATTCTCCGGCGGCCAGCGCCAGCGCATCGCCATCGCGCGCGCCCTCGCCCTCGAGCCTCGCGTCATCGTCGCCGACGAGCCCGTTTCAGCCCTCGACGTCTCCATCCAGGCGCAGATCCTCAACCTCCTCGCCAAGCTCGTGCGCGAGCTCGGCCTCAGCCTCGTCTTCATCGCCCACGACCTCTCGGTCGTGAAACACCTCTCCGACCGCGTCGCCGTGATGTATCTCGGCAAAATCGTCGAGCTCGGCCGCGCCGAGGATGTGATCGAGCGACCGCAGCATCCTTACACCCGAGCCCTCGTCAGCGCCGTGCCGCGTCCCGACCCCGACGGCGAACGCGCTCGCCGTCGCATCGTGCTCGCCGGCGATCCGCCCAGCCCGCTCAACCCGCCCTCCGGCTGCCCCTTCCACCCGCGCTGCCCCCACGCGCAGGACCGCTGCAAGACCACCGTCCCGCCCCTGGCCGCCTTCGAGGGCCGCGAGGCCGCCTGCATCCGCCTCGGCGAAATCTGAACCGGGGTGCAACGCGTTGGGTTCCGCGCCTCATGCGGCCCGCGCGCGCTTCCGCGCCGCCGCGCTCACAGCTCGTTATACTTCGCGCTGCGGCCCTTGGCTTTGTCCACCGGGTATTTCGCGGCGTTGTGGGCCATCTTGCGTTCGATGGCGGCGGCGACGTCGATGCCCGTCATGTTGGCAAACTCCAGCGCGTAGATCACCACGTCGGCCAGTTCCTCCTCGATCTTGGCCCGCCGCGCCGGATCGCCCGCCACCTTTGCGCCCGAGGCCTCGGGCGTGTCCCAGAGAAAGTGCTCCATCAGCTCCCCCGCCTCGGCCGCGAGCGCCATGCTGAGATTCTTGGGGGCGTGAAACTGCTCCCAGTCCCTCTCGTGCGCGAAGGCCAGCACCCGCGCCTTGATCTCGCCCAGCGTGGCCGTCGCGTCCTTCAGCTCTTGTTTGTCCATGCCGACAGCAAACGCGCCCGCGCCGCCGCGTCGAGCCTCGCCCCGGCCGCCTCCGCCGCGCGCAGCAACGCGCCCAGCACCGGCTCTCCCCACGGCTCCGTCGGCGCGAAGCCCGCCGCCCGCGCCCGCTCCGCCACCAGGGGCCCCAGGCCCAGGCCGCCCGTGACCGCCAATCGCAACCCGGCCCCCGGCGAGATGCGCCGGCGCACCGCCTCGGCCAGGCGCAGCACCTCCGCCGCCGCCTCGTCGAGCAGCCCCGCCGCCACCGCGTCCCCCGCGTCGCGGGCCGCCCGCACTTCGCGCGCGAAACCCGCCACCGCCGCCCGGTCGCGTTTGCCCGCGTGCAATTCGCGCAACACCTCGCGCAGCCCCTCCGCGCCAAAGAACGCCTCCGCGCGCGCGCCCAGCGTAGTCGCCGGCCCGCGGCCGTCCTCGCCTTCGACCGCCGCCGCCAGAGCCCGCAGCGCCAGCCAGTAGGCGCCGCCCTTGTCGTCCACCAGCCAGCCCCAGCCCCCCGCCTGCGCGGAGACGCCCGAGGCGCTCCGCCCCCACGCCGCCGAGCCCGTGCCGGCGATCACCACCACCCCCGGGCCGCCTCCCAGCGCCCCCGCGTGGGCCGCCTCCAGATCGCTCCCGATTTCCCGCGCGCCGCCGACGAGCGGCTCCAGCTCCGCGCGCATCACGGTCCGCTCCAAGTCCGTGCGCACCCCGGCCAGCCCGAAAAAAACGCCGCGCGCGCCGCCCGGTTCCAGCCCCGCCCGCCCCGCGGCCTCTTGGATCGCCGCCGCCACCGCCTCTCCCGCGCGTCGCGCGCCGACGGCCTGGAAATTTCCCGGACCCGCCGCCCCCGCTCCGCGCACCTCGCCCGAAGCGTCCGCGATCACCGCCCGCGTGCCGGTGCCGCCTGCATCCACCCCGATGAAATAGTCCATGCCTCAGCCAGAACGCACAGCGCGCGCCCACGCCAGCCGTTTTGCGCCTCATCGCCACGCACGCCGGCCTCGGTCGATCCGCTTTTTCGGTCCGCTTTTGGGATAAACAGGATCGGTCTGTCCGCTCAAACGCGGCCCGCTGCCCACGCTGGCAAGTCCAAGTGTTTTTGGCCCCCAAACACGCCGTCAACCCTGGGTAATAGGTCCCAGCCGACCCGCCGTCCAGTCAGGCAAAACATAGGCCCGATATAACCTGTTATTAATAACTAACTCATTGATAAGCAATAGTCTGTATAAGAATGAGGCTCCTTGACCCCACTCGACATTTCTTAGCACAAGGCGGCTTTACCACGCATGAAAACCCCTGGAGCCACCGCACATCCGCGCCGCAATCTTTCCCTTGTCCGCAGCCCCCTCGGGCGCGGTCTGGTCCTAACCTCTTGCCTCGGCCTTCTCGCCGGCTGCTCCACCATCAAGCCCAAGCCGCTCACCAAGGCTGAGCTCGAGACCCACACCAAGGCGGCCTCCGCCGCGGCCGTCGCCGACGTGCCCCCGCTTTCCGCTTCGCTGACCCTCGACGAGGCCATCGCGCGCGCCTTGAAGTATAACCTCAACCAACGCGCCCGCCTCCTGGAGCAATCCCTCGCCTTCAATGTTTGGAAGGCTGGCAACTACGATCTCCTGCCCAGCGCCCTGGCCTCCGCCGGCTACCGTCACCGCGACAAGGATCTCGTCACCCGCAGCACCGACTCCGTCACCGGCCAGCCCTCGCTCGCCAATCCCTACATCTCCAGCGAGCGCGAATCCATGCTCTACGACCTCGGCTTCAGCTGGAGCGTGGTCGACTTTACCCTCGGCTATTACAACGCCCGCCAGAACGCCGACCGCGTCCTGATCGCCGCCGAGCACCGCCGCAAGGCCATGCACGCCCTCACCCGCGAGGTCACCGAGGCCTTCTGGCGCATGGCCAGCGCCCAGAGCCTGCTTGGCGATGTCCGCAAGACCATCGCCGACGCCGAGGCCGCCGTGGCCGACTCCGCCAAGGAGAGTTCGGAAAACCTGCGCTCCCCCGTCGAATCCCTCCGCTTCCAGCGCCAGCTCCTCGAGAACATCCGCCTCCTTTCCAACATCGAGCGCGACTTCACCACCGCCCGCTCCACCCTCGCCAATCTCGTCAACCTGCCCCTCTCGCAGGAGTTTACCGTCGCCGAACCCCAGGTGCCCGCCGACGTCCTCATTCTAGAGATCCCCGTCGATCGTCTGGAGAGGCTGGCCCTCCGTCAAAACGCCGCCCTGCGCGAGGAGATCTACAACGAGCGCATCGCCCTGGCCGAGGTCCGCAAGACCATCGCCGGCATGTTCCCGGACCTCTCCTTCAACTACAACCTCCGCCACAGCACCGACAGCTACCTGATCAACGACAGCTGGCGCGAGGCCGGCATCCTCCTCTCCCAAAACCTCGGCGGCCTCCTCTCCGCCCCCGCCCGCAAACGCCTCGCCGACGGCGGCGTCGAGCTTGCCAAACAGCGCAAAGTCGCCGCCCACATGGCGCTCCTCGCCCAAGTCCACATCGCCCGCCTCGAGCTCGCCGCCCAGCATCGCCAGCTCGTCCTCTCCGAACGTATCTGGACCATCGATCGCGGCATCCGCGACCAGGCCGCCAATCGCGAGGCCGCCCAGACCGAGGGCGCGCTCGGCCGCGTCGCCGCCGAAACCGCCGCCATCGTCAGCATGCTGCGCCGCTACCAGGCCCTCGCCGACTACCAGACCGCCTCCGGCGCCCTCCAGTCCACCCTCGGCCTCGAGATCAACCTGAAGAGCGTGGGCGACATGTCCCTCGAGGATCTCACCGCGGCCGTGTCCGCCTGGCAAAAATCATGGCAGGCAGGCGAGCTTCCCGACGAGTCCGCTCCGGTCGACCTCGCCACCGCCCCCTGATCCGCCCGCGTCGCGATGCACCGCGCCCCGGTTCGTCTTCTGCTCGCGCTCGCCTGCCTGCTCGCGGCGCGCGCCCCGGCCGCGCCCGCCGCGCCCGAGGCCGTCGCCGCCCAGCTCGCCCCGCGCCGCTGCGCGGTCCTCTCCGCGGAAATTCCCGCGCGAATCGACCGCATGCCGCTGCGCGAGGGCGCGGCCTTCCGAACCGGAGACACGCTCGTGCAGTTTGACGACACCCTGCAACGCGCCCAGCTCAGCCGGGCCGCCGCCGCGCTCGAGGCCGCGCGGAGCACCTTCGCCGCCAACGAAAAGCTCTTCGCCCTCAAATCCATCGGACAGGTCGAGCTTGAGGTTTCCCAGGCCGAGGTGCGCAAGGCCTCG